>CAZOGS010000233.1:0-1500 GCA_964579375.1 uncultured Muribaculaceae bacterium | reverse complement strand
TTTGAAATATCAACTTCAAAAATTGTACCATTTTCAATTTTTTCTTGTTTCAAAAACATAATCATATACCACGGCAAATATTTTATTCCGTTTTCGATACAAACATTATCCTTACAGAATACATATGATTTATTGATATTCCATTTTTCTACACTACGGATATTATCAAGTGCATTATGCTTTTTATAATCGTTCCCGGATTTTATTTCAACAAGTTCGATATGCGTACCGTTTTGAATGACAAAATCCAGTTCTCCGTATTTTTTGGTGTCAAAATAATTTAACGAATAGCCGTTGCTTTTCAACTGCATAGCCATAACATTTTCAAGAATGCTTCCCATATTTACAGACAAATCTCCGTTTAAAATACCAAACTGAATATTTTCCATACAAGCCGCACATAAAAGTCCCACATCTCCCATAAACAGCTTGAATAAATTCCTTTTTTCATTAAGCTGCACCGGTATCTCCGGAGAAACTATATTATAGCAAGGCAATGCGACACCTGCATCGGAAAGCCACACAAAGCAGTTTTCGTATCTGTGCATTCTTCCGTTTTCATCCAAATGATTTAAAATAAATCTTCTGTTTTTATCATTCAACTGAGAGGGAATACTGTCAAAGATAGATTTTATTTTGATTTTTTCACTGCTTTTTGCGTATTGCGATATATCCAGCCTGTATTGTGCAAGAATACTGTTTTGAACTTCTATAACACGACCTATATCATGTGTATCAACATAGGTTTGCACAACTTGCGGCATTCCTCCGACAACGACATAAGTTTGAAACAATTTAGTTATTGTTTGATGAATAACTTCCGAAACAGGGCATTCTTCATCATAACACCTTTTCAATTCCTTTATCGTTTCCTTTTGAACACCGTTTGCCATCAAGTATTCCTCAAAATCCATAGGAAACATCTGATAAATTTCTTCAAATCCCACCGGATAAGACCTCACATTTTTATACATAACCCCAAGCATAGAGCCTGTTTCTATATAATCAAAACGTCCATCCTCAACTAAAAATTTAATAGCTGTTCTGACTTCCGGGCAAGCTTGAATTTCATCAAATAATATTAACGTTTTTCCGGGTGTCAGCGATTTTCTGGCATATGCCGTAATATTTGATATAATCGTATCCGCATCGTATTTCCCCGAAAAAATCAATTTTGCATTATCGTCAAGAATAAAATTGATTTCAACGAAATTCTCATAATGCTCTTTCGCAAATTCACGTATCAGAGTTGTCTTGCCTATCTGTCTTGCACCATATATAAACAAAGCTGTTTTTTTCTTTTTGCTTCTCCAATCAAGAAGTTTTTCGTAAGCCTTTCTGTATAACATATGCTCATCTCCTTTATCTTAAAATATATTGTAACATTTTTCTTTGGTTTTGTCAATGCTTTTGTAACATTATTCTTTAAATTTTGTGTAAAAATATTACATTATTCCAAGATTTATTTCGATAAGCACCAGAACGGACCGCCCGCAGCGG
>CAZOGS010000232.1:0-1545 GCA_964579375.1 uncultured Muribaculaceae bacterium | reverse complement strand
AACGTGAATTTACATTAAGAAGAAAATGTTGTAGAATTTAGTATGAGAAATTTTGTGCAAAAACGCTAACGAGAAAGGATTGGATTATACAAATGAGCAACACCGAAAGCAAAAAACACAAACATTTAACATTAGATGAACGAACAACAATTCAAACAGGACTAAATACCAACATGACATTCTCCGAAATCGGAAGATTAATAAACAAAGACAGATCTACCATTTCAAAAGAAGTAACCAAACACTCATCCGTTTCAGACTCGTCATTGAATATTATCAATGACAAAACCGTAAAAAGTGAATGCCCTCTGCTGCAAAAACCGCCTTATGTTTGCAATGGTTGCAGGTATCGACATAAAAAATGCAAGTACATAAAGGTTCTTTATAATGCAAAGCACGCACAAAAAGCGTATGAAACGCTTTTATCCGAATCACGTGAGGGCATTCCGTTACAAAAAGAAGCTTTTTACCGTGCAGACGCAATAATATACGATGCAATAAAAAAGGGGCAAAGAATTTACCATATCTCACAAACGTACAATTTGGGTATGTCTTTATCCACTATATACAGACACTTACACAGAGGTTATCTCTCTGTAAGTAAATTGGATTTCCCGAGAATAGTAAAATTCAAGCCCCGAAAGGAAAAGCTGTTCGAATACATCCCCAAAGGACTGAAAATAGGACGAACATATGATGATTTCACACAATTTATTACGGATAACAACATAACTCAATGGGTAGAAATGGATACTGTTATCGGAACAATAGGAGGAAAAACAATATTAACATTTGATTTTACTTTTTGTGATTTTATGATAGGCTTATTGCTCGATGATAAAACATCGGAGCAAGTCTGTCGCAAAATCAAAATGTTAAAGCAATGTTTAATCAAACATCAAATGTCTTTCGGACAGATATTTCCGTTGATTTTAACCGATAACGGCGGTGAGTTTTCAAATGTATATGCTATTGAAAACGACGAAAATGGCAACCGTGAAACACAATTATTTTTTTGCGATCCGAATAAGTCATATCAAAAACCTCATGTTGAAAAAACGCATACAAATTTCAGAAACATAGTTCCCGGTGGTAAATCATTTGATAAATTCACGCAAGAAACGGTAAATTTGATATTCTCACACGTAAACAGCACAAAAAGAAAACGGTTAAACGGAAGAACACCATATGAATTATTTACATTCATTTACGGCACCGAATTAGCCGATGTATTAGGAATCAAAAAGATAAACCCGGAAGATGTAATACAATCACCGGCTTTGTTAAAATCAATTAAAATCAATTAAAGGCAACTAAAAGATAAAAAATATAAGCATAAAATTTCTCAAAGTAAAATCCCCCATACCGTGAATTTAGTCTGAAAAATACGTTTTTTCGGACGCTTTGCCATACATTTTTTTATCATTTTTAGCTAAAAACATCCGTATTATTATAAAAAATTAACATTTTTTATAATAAATTCCCCCTGTTTTTCGTATTAAATTCACGGTTCTAAAAAATGTGAATTTACTTTGGGAATTTACC
>CAZOGS010000231.1:0-1546 GCA_964579375.1 uncultured Muribaculaceae bacterium | reverse complement strand
TTCTTTTCAAGTTCGTCATAAAGTCTTTTTCTGAGTTGACGGCTGGTTACAAACTTACCTTCCGTACCTGCAAACGGACTGTCGTTAACCGAGAAATTCATTTGCAATGTCGGTTCGTCAATTTTTATCAAAGGAAGTGCTTCAGGTTCATTAAATGTTGAAATCGTTTCACCGATTTGTATTTCGGGGAAACCGACAACACCTGCTATATCGCCTGCGTAAGCAACATCCGTTTCAACTCTGCCCAAATCCTTAAAAGTGTACAATTTCGTTATTTGACCGTGTTTTGTTTCGCCGTCACGGGTAATCAAAGAAACTTGATCTTTTGCTTTTAAAACACCGCCAACCACTCTGCCGATTGCAATTCTTCCGACATAGTCGTTATAATCCAATGTTGTAACGTGGAATTGAAGTTTTCCGTCAACATTTGCAACGGGAGGGTTAATATTTTCTACAATACAATCCAAAAGCGGTTGAATATTTTCTCTCGGATCTTCCAAATCCTTAATGGCAAATCCGTTCAAACTACTTGAGAAAACATACGGAAAATCAATCAAATAATCATTATCCGTAAGTTCCGTAAATAAATCGAAAACCTTATCCAATGCACCCATCGGGTCTGCCGCAGGCTTATCAATCTTATTAATAACAACGATAACTCTAATTCCGAGTTCGAGAGCTTTTGAAAGAACAAATCTCGTTTGAGGCATAGGACCTTCTGCGGCATCAACAATCAATAATGCACCGTCTACCATTCCGAGTACACGTTCAACCTCTCCGCCGAAATCTGCGTGACCGGGGGTATCAATTACGTTAATTTTGTATCCGTCATAATCAATAGAGATATTTTTTGACAAAATTGTAATACCTCTTTCTCTTTCGAGGTCATTACTATCCAAAACGCACGCCTGAACCTGTTGGTTTTCTCTGAAAACACCCGCATACTTAAGCATACAGTCAACAAGCGTCGTCTTTCCGTGGTCTACGTGTGCAATAATTGCTATATTTCTTAATTTTTTAATATTATTCATATGTGTGTTCCTTTTTTATAATGAAATTATAGAACAAAAATTTTATAAGTTATATTTTTCTGCAAGATATTTTACAACCAATTCCCACGCTTTTTCGTTCGGATGTCTAAAAATATCTTTTTCCGGAGAATTTTTATAACTATCCATTTTCAATTTATCTTTAAATTCATCATTTAAAAATATAATTTCAATACCTTCTTCTTTAAGCTCTGCAACTCTTTTCGGGTTTAATTCCGTATAATAACCGTTATCATAATTTATGACAACAAATTTCGCACTCGGGTATTTTTCATTTATTTCTTTTTTAATAGAAACCAAATAAGTTTTCGCAATATTGAAAACTTGGTCTTTGAAAATATTTTTCAAAATATAATAGGCAAAATTTTGAATTCCCGCTACAAGATACGATTTATCGCTCAATAAATTCTGTCTGTTCTCAACCAATTCGCCTTTTTTCACCCGATAAGTTAAATAATTCGTATTATCAATTCGATTGCAGTTAACAAACATTCTCC
>CAZOGS010000230.1:0-1546 GCA_964579375.1 uncultured Muribaculaceae bacterium | reverse complement strand
TTGCGGTTAAAAAAGCCTATTCAACTCTTGGACAGGCATATCAAAGAATGATTGCTGAAAATGGAGAACTAAACCCTTCTTATTTTGGTTCATCGAGAAAAAAAATTACAAAAAACTTTAGTGAAGACTTTATAAAATATTTGAATGTACAAAAAGTTTGTGGGCAAGAATCCGGAACTGATTGTTGGTCGACAGAAAACGAAGGTTTGTATAAAACTATTAATGGTATTAATTATATTAATTGGAATTCTCCAGCAGAACCTTATTACAAAGTTATGTTGAGTGATGGATCATCTCTTGCGATACTTTCTTATTCTGCTTATACACAGTTTGGTTATAGCGAATCTTTGGCTTATGTTTGGGGGCTATGTTACGTTGATATAAATGGTTATAAAGGTCCTAATGCTTTTGGAAAAGATGTTTTTGGCTTTTATATAACAAAATATGCTGTTGTTCCTTTGGGTACGCCTTATGATATATTATATAATTCTTTCTCTAAGTGTCGTCAGACAGGTATGACATGTACTGCTTGGGTAATCACAAAAGGTAACATGGATTACTTACACAAGGACGTCAGCTGGTAGTTTTGTTTTTCAATAATAAAGAGCATTAACTCAAAGTTAAGGCTTTTTGTTGATTAATCGATTAAAGAATGTTGTCGGCGGTATTGTTCTAATTGGTCAGTCAAAAATTTCTTTTCTTCTGCGGTTATTGCCATTGTGAAACGTTCTGTGCGGTCTGATTTTGGCGTTGTTTTCTTACTTCCTATTTTTCGCCCCGAACCCTCTCGAACGCCGCCCCGATTATCGAGTTCTTTATAAACAGGTTTCATTTGTTCGTCAATTTTTGCCCATATTTTCAGAATTTCTTTTTTCGTATAAATCGGGTTAGTTGTGTTCAAATATTCATCAATAATTTTTAATTTCTCATTTAATTGATTTTCTTTTTCTTCGCCGATTTCCCTCGTAAAAATAACTGCTCTATGGTGTTCAAAAGTTATCATTATTCGTTTTTCGCCGTTTTCATTCTCAAACTTTGATAAGTTTATTTTCATTTATTTTGTTTCTCCTTGGGGATGTCGATATTTCTCCGAGTTGTTAGTGGAAGAGGTTTGCCTTGCCAAAATAAATAAACTGCCCTTGAAAGCAAAAATCACCGCAAATAAATAAACGGGCTGACTTTCCGTCAACCCGTTATATCGATGTTAAGCTTTTTCGTTTCTCAATTTTGTTATGAATTTTGCCAATTTTTGCATCGCAATTTTAAGGGTTTCAAGAGAATAAGCGTAAGATATTCTTAAAAATCCCTCTCCGCTTTCGCCAAAAGCCGTTCCGGGGACGGTTGCGACTTTTTCTTCCATCAAAAATCTTGTTGCAAATTCCTCACTCGTCATTCCAAATTCTTTTATGCAAGGGAACACATAAAAAGCTCCGAACGGTTCAAAACAATCGAGCCCCATTTCTTTAAAAGCATTCATAAGGAAACGGCGTCTGTGATTGTACGAGCGACGCATTTCTTCAACGTCTTTGTCACCGTTTTTAAGAGC
>CAZOGS010000229.1:0-1550 GCA_964579375.1 uncultured Muribaculaceae bacterium | reverse complement strand
ATTCCAAAAATGTTTTTTGAAAAATTTCATCATTGATTGTGTGAAAATCAACACACTTTTTGCCTGAATTTTCTTCGTCGTTACACCTTGATAGTGTGTAACAGTTGCGTTAGGATTATAAACCACTGTTTTTCCGACATTTTTCGTTCTTATGCCCCAATCGGTTTCCTCTTGATACAAGAAAAATTGTTCGTCCATACCGCCGATTTGCTCAAACAACGATTTTTTCACCATCATACAACAACCCGACAAAGCCCAACATTCGTTGATTTTTTCTCTGTCTGCATTCCACATTGCATATCCGTTCAAATACTCATTCTTTGGAAATGCCTTTGCAAGCCCGACAATATGAAACAGTGTATCTTTAGGATAAGGTTTTCCTCTTAAACAAGGTTGTTGAAAACTTCCGTCAAAATTCAAAACTTTCGGTCCTACCATTCCGACATTAGCATTTTCATCCAAATAATCGGACAAAATCTTCAAAACATTATTGTGCATAACGACATCGGGATTTAAAATAAGTAAATTCCTGCCTCTTGAAATCTTCATACCAATATTGTTTGCCCTTGCAAATCCTAAGTTTATATCAGAATTTACAAAAGTGAAATTTTCCCATTTAATCAGTGTATCATAGATATAACGATAACTTTGTTCATTTTTATCGGAATTATTATCAACCAATATTAACTCGTAAGAAATGTCTTTCGCTTTATCAACAAGGCTTTCAATCGTTTCTTGCAAGTATTTTCCGCTGTTCCAATTAACAATAATTACGGAAACATCAAAACTTTCCTGATTATAAGTATTTCTAATTATTTTATATCCGTTATTTTCGATCATAAAATATTATCTTACCCGTGTCTTCCGCTCAGTGCCATAAACACTGCTTTTACCAATATTCCTATTTCCCAAAGCAAATTCCGATGCTTCAAGTAATACAAGTCATACTGAAGTTTTTCAGAAATATCATCACTCATTACGCAGTGACCTTGATTAATCTGTGCCCAGCCGGTCCAGCCCGTCTTAACCCACATTCTGCAAGTATAATAAGAAATTTCTTCGGAATAAATTTTTACCAAGTCTTCCCACTCCGTTCGTGGCCCGACAATAGACATTTCACCTTTTAAAATATTTACCATTTGCGGTATTTCATCGAAACGAGCCTTTCTGACAAACCGACAAAAAGGAATAACTCTGTCATCGTTTACTTCTGCCGTATTACTATCAATCTCGCCAGCCTTAGGTTTGTAGTCGTTGATATACATCGTTCTTAATTTATACATCTTGAACGTTTTACCGTTCTTGCCGACCCTTGTTTGAGTATAAATTGCCGGCCCTCCGTCTGTCATTTTAACCCGTATTCCGATGTATAACAGTATCGGAAATGTAACAGTCAAAATGATTGTCGCCGCAATTACATCATAAATCCTTTTACAAGCATCATATAACATCGAACGATTGTTCAAATAATCATAAAACAGCCAATTAATAGACATTTTGCTGATAAAATATTTTCCCGTAATAAGCTCATAAAAATCGGGCATCTTGTA
>CAZOGS010000228.1:0-1560 GCA_964579375.1 uncultured Muribaculaceae bacterium | reverse complement strand
TAGTGAATCTTTATTCACTGACAAGAACTCTGCACTGTTTATTTTTCAATGTTCAGCGCCGTCGCTTGCGACAGCTTATTTATATTATCATACTTTCAGGCGTTTGTCAAGTACTTTTTTGAAATTTTTTAAAATTTCTTTTTCAATCTCTCTTTTCCTCAACATCGCCCTCAAGAGACAACTCATTTATTCTAACACATTCTTTTGCTTTTGTCAATACCTTTTTTGGAAAAAGTTTAAAAAAATAAATTGCAATATAAAATGTCCACAAATATTAAGCGACATTTTGTTGCTGAATTAACATATTTGAAGATAGTCCGTTAAACAATCTTCTTGGATAGTTATTTATCCAATGCTCTATCATCTTAATTCTCTCATGAGAGAATTTGCCGATGTCGGCTCCCTTGGGAATAAATCTTCTTATCAGCTTGTTTGCGTTTTCGTTAGAACCTCTCTCCCATGCACTATACGGGTGCGCATAATAAACCTTTGTTCGATTTTGCTTTGTAGTCGCCGAACGCTCCATCCCCTCGAAATCAAGGTTTTCACAACCGTTATCACAAGTAATTGTTTTAAATGTTTCGCGGAATTTTTTACTGCCCATTTTTCTTTCAATTTTATCAAGCTCTGTAACTACGCAATATTGCGATTTACTTTTGATTTTTCTGATGATTTGTTGTCTTGTTTTACGCTCCGTAAATACCAATAACACGGTACTTGTTCCCTTTTTTCCTACAACCGTATCCATTTCCCAGTGGCCGTATTCTTCCCGGTTCTCTATTTCTTCGGCTCTTTGGCTGATGCTTGTTCCCTTTTTGTTGTTAGTTGCAGTTCTGACCTCATCATATTTACGCTTTTTAGATTCTTTCTTTACAGGCAGATGCTTATTGCTTAAATTGGGAAACAATCCCTCATCAATGTAATTATATATTGTTTTATACGAAATTGTCATATTGAATTTTTTTGATGATTTTATTTCTTCTGCCGCTGCGTAAGGCGACATCTTTTTATCTATGATAAGTCTTTCTATTTCCTTCACAAGCTCATAGTTGTTACCTATTTTGAGCATTGGCCCTTTGCCGGTACCTGCATAATCGTGCTTTTGCTGTCCTATATCCGCACTGTATTCAATTCTTGTGGTTAAATCACTGTTTAACAATTCTGTTCGCCCTTTTGCAAGCTCTCTGCGAACGGTTCTGCCGGAACAGCCGATTTGCTTAGCAATTTCCTCGGATTTCATACCGAGTTTGCTTAATGTTTCAATTTTTATTCTTTCTTCGTAATTTAGGTGTTTACCTTTTCTGTTTTTTGTGGTATACTGTAAGTGACTCATAATTGTTCCTTTCGGTTTGTTTGGTTTCGTCACTTAACATTATACCACAAGTTCAATTATGGGTCATTCTTTTTGGCCATTTTATTTTACAACTTTCCTATTCTTTTGCAAAAAGCGCTCCTGCAAAGGTTTCAGCGTCAAATTCCTGCAAATCTTCAATAGCTTCGCCGACACCGATGAACTTCACGGGGATGCTCTGTTCCTTTGCTATCGAAACTACGACTCCG
>CAZOGS010000227.1:0-1572 GCA_964579375.1 uncultured Muribaculaceae bacterium | reverse complement strand
CAAAGAAAAATTCTTTTATTTCGATAAAATTCAATTATTTTCTAAATTTTTGAAATTTTTCAACAAAAAAATCACCTAAAGAGGTTATTAATCTGAATTTAGAAAGTCTTATAAATATGTATTTCAATTGAGAAAATTGTATTAACTTAACAACATTGAACAATATTTTCGGTCGAAAATAAAACTCGTGCATAGCCCGTTCCTGAATTTTAATCAAATCTTCTTCCGTCATACCTTCAGGAACAATCGTTGGCTTTGCATAAGATGTTTTTGTTTGAAAATTCTTATATTTTTCGTTATGTTTAAGCCAAATTTCACACCCCGGAAGCACATCCATAAGAGTAAAGAAAGCCCTGTCAAGAGGCATCCTCTTCGCAAAATCAATTGTTTCTCTCATTGTTTCCATCGTATCTCCGGGCAAAGACAAAACAAAAGCTCCGTTAATAATCAACCCCGCTTTATGGGCTGCTTTAATGGCTTTTTCAATCGTTTCAATGGTTTCGCCTTTGTTGATGTTTTTTAATATTTGTGGATTTGCACTCTCAACCCCAATCGTAACAAGATAACAACCCGCTTTTTTCATAAGAGTTGCAAGCTCATAATCTAAACTGTCCGCCCTAATCCCGTTTGGACAAGACCAAATAACATCCAATTTTTCTTTTAAAATCAAATTACAAATGTCGACGGCATGCTCTCTTTTTAAAATTAAATTGTCATCCATAAATTGGATTTCTTTTACACCGTACTTTTCCTTTAATAACTTCATTTCCGCAACAACATTCTCAGCCGAACGGAAACGAACCTTTCTGTCATAAAAATTACTGCCTGCACAATAAACACAACCGTAAGGACAACCTCTCGAGCTCATCATAACGGCAAGAGGATACGACTTTGCAACCATACCCATCGGGGCATGAGGATAAGTTGCAGGTTGCATTTGTTCCCAATCCGGAAAAGGTAAATCATCTAAATTTTTCACACTTTCCGCTTTTTCAAACAGGGTGTTTTCATCCGTCAACTCATTTAAAGAATATACACCTTTTAATCCCTGATTATTACCCTGCAATAAAAGCTTAGGAATAACAATCTCTCCTTCGCCGCAAATTACATAATCAGCTTTTGTTTCAACAAGAGTCATATAAGGCATAAACGTCGGATGTACACCTCCGATTACAACCTTAAATCCCTTCTCTTTTATTTTAAGCGATAATGATTTTACTTCTTCAAAATATGCGGAAAGACAGGTTATGCAAACCCAATCGGGATTTTCTTCAATAATTTGTTTTATTAAATCACATTCTTTTAATTCAGTCCTAACTCCGTCTATTATAACAGACTCAATCCCTGCCCTTTTTGCACATGCGGAAAGATACCCTATTCCCAAGGAAGGCGTCAAAAGATAGGTCGGATAATTAGGTCTGACAAAAACGGCTTTCATGTTTTTATTATATCACACTCTTCGTTTAAGTTTTTATATAAATTTCACAAAAAATCCGATTATTCAGAATAAACAACACCCAAAAAGCACCCTTTCGGGGTGCTTTTAGTTTAAATATTCTTGTTACTTTTTCA
>CAZOGS010000226.1:0-1584 GCA_964579375.1 uncultured Muribaculaceae bacterium | reverse complement strand
GAACAAGAATATTATTATATTGACGGAGAATTTGTAAAAGCACAAGATGCGGTAATTTCCGTTATGAACCATTCTTTTTTATACGGAACTTCGGTATTTGAAGGAATTAGAGCATATTACAACGCAGAAGAAGACCAACTTTATGCTTTCAGAATGAAAGAGCACTTTGAAAGACTCGAAAACAGCGGAAAAATCATGCGTATGGCTTCGGGCAAAACTGTTGAAGAGCTTTGTCAAATCGCAAAAGAAACATTTAAAAAGAGTAATTACCGTTGTGATGCATATATGCGTCCGCAAATTTATAAAAAAGCCCAAAGCGTTTGCCCCGGAGTATTGGGGATGCCGGACGGCTTAATGATGTTGACATTAAAATTAGGTGATTACTGTGACTTGGAAAAAGGTTTGAGTGTCTGTGTTTCGTCATGGAAACGTTCTGATGACAACGCTATTCCTCCTCGTGCAAAAATCAGCGGATGTTATGCAAACACAGCTCTTATCGTTTCCGATGCAAAAGCTATGGGATTTGATGATGCAATCGTTCTCGGACCTGACGGACACGTAACGGAAGGTTCTGCGATGAATTTATTCCTCGTTCAAAACGGAAAACTTGTTACTTCAAACATTACAGATAACATTTTAATCGGTGTTACAAGAAATACCGTAATTGAAATAGCAAGAGAAGAATTAGGAATTGAAACGGTTGAACGTCCCGTTGACAGAACGGAACTCTATATCTCCGATGAAGCTTTCTATTGCGGAACAGGTGCACAAATCAGCCCGATTACGGAAATTGACAAACGTCCTGTCGGTGACGGAAAAGTCGGTGAAATTTCGAAGAAAATTCAAAAACTTTACTTTGACGTAGTAAAAGGCAAAGTCGAAAAATACAAAAAATGGTGCACTCCGATTTATGATTAATTTTTTGGGGCAGTGCATTTTAAATTTAATAACTTCAATTAAGTACATGCTCGACGGTAGAGTAAGATTTTCCGCCGTCCTGTCGGCTGCGGCATCAATCGGGTATGATTCCGTGCCGATTGCTTTAGCTATCGTTTTTATTGCTTCGGCGGTCATTTCTTTGCAAGTTTCAAAACAATTTTTGCTCTCGGGTGGGGACAGTTACGTCGGCGGCTTTATGGCTGTGGCATTAATCAGAGAGCTTGCCCCGGGATTTGCCGCACTTGCAATTTCTGCCCGTGCAGGTACCGCTGTCAGTGCAGAGATTGCAAATATGAAAGTTACATCTCAGGTTGATGCCATTAAAACAATGAAAGTCGACCCCGTCGGATATTATTTCGCTCCGAGAATTTTAGGAGCGGCAATTACCGTTCCCTGCATTGTCGTTTTGGCGGAATTGTTCGGTATTTTAGGAGGAATGATTGTTTCGGACTTAACAATCGGACTCCACCCCTCAAGATATATGAATTCCGTTTGGCTTTGGATTCAAGTGAAAGACCTTTGGGTCAGCGTTTTAAAAGGATTTTTGTTCGGAATAATTATCACGACGGTTTGTGCAACGCAAGGTTACAACACCGAAGGCGGAGCTAAAAACGTCGGTATTTCAACAACTAAAGCCGCAATTAA
>CAZOGS010000225.1:0-1605 GCA_964579375.1 uncultured Muribaculaceae bacterium | reverse complement strand
GATGTTGACGGTAAGCAGATTTTGAAATTGAATTTGCAGATAAGATTTGTGAAATGAGGAGGAAAATATGCAAGAGGATAAAACACCCAAACTTTTTATATCATATTCTTGGAGTAGTGACGAGTTAGTTATGCCGTTAGCACATAGATTGATGGCAGATGGTGTTGATGTTGTTTTAGATAAGTGGGAATTAAAAGAAGGTCAAGATAAATATGCTTTTATGGAGCAATGTGTAAACGATTCGGATATTGACAAGGTTTTAATAATATGTGACAAAAAATATGCCGAAAAAGCGAATAATCGAGAGGGTGGCGTAGGTGATGAAACGACGATAATTTCAACGGAAGTATACGGTAAAGCAAAACAAGAAAAATTTATACCTATAATTGTAGAGTGCGATGAGAGCGGCACTCCGTATGTTCCCACATATATAAAATCGAGAATATATATCGATTTATCTGATGAAATAAATTATGAAAAAGAGTATGAAAAACTTTTACGAAATATATACGAAAAACCGTTGAACAAGAAACCTAATCTTGGAGAAAAGCCCGAATGGTTGGAAGAAAATAAGATAAATATATTTCCGCTTCAAGACATAATAAAACAAACAAAAGATTGTGTTAATGACAGAAAACAAGAATATTTGATACGAAAGTTTTGTACTGAATATATTGAGGTGTTAAAACAATATCGCATTAAAGATGAAAAAGATCCTAAAATTATATTTGAAACTTTTAAAAATACAAAAAGTGTAAGAGATTGTTTTCTTGATTTTGCTGAGGTGCTCTTATTGAATACTCAATATAGAGTTGGGGAGTTTGTGGGCGAATTTTTTGAAGAAATGTATAACACCTTAATTTACACAAAAACATATTCATCATCAAATTCGTATGATGAATATGAATTTGAAATATACAAATGTCATCTTTGGGAATTGATTATTTGTATTACAGCATTATTTAGACATTATAAGGATTATAAGTCATTGAATTGTATCTTGGAAAAAACTTATTTTTTAAGACCTTATGCCACAAGTGATGAGAAAGAATATACCAATTATTCAAGATTTCGTCATCATAGCAAAATAATTGATGAATATTATAAAGAGACAATAGAGGGTTGCAATAAAATTACTGTTATTGGAGATTTACTTTGCAACGAACGGGAAAATCCACCAATATATACAAAGGAAAAAATCGCACAGGCGGATTTATTTTTATACCAAGTATTTAATGCGTTGAATGTACCAATAAATGATAAATATGTTCCCTTTGAAATGATGTGGTTTCCGGTGTGTTATATGTATGTAAATGACAAGATAGACGAATGGGAATATTTGAAATCAAAAAAGCATTGTGAAAAAATGTTTGATTTGTTTGGAGTTTCAACGGTTGATGAATTAAAAGAACGGATATCTCGATGTGAGATAAACAGAGATGTCCGATATCGTAATTCACACAAGGTTGCACCCGTAATTTTAAGTTGCGTAAAAATCGATGAAATAGCCACATTAAACTAAACATATATTATTTGAGCAAGAAACATAGTGATACTATTTTGATACTAAAAATTCTGCAAACGAGAAATAACGGAGATAATACA
>CAZOGS010000224.1:0-1625 GCA_964579375.1 uncultured Muribaculaceae bacterium | reverse complement strand
GGTCATTTTGTCCTAAGTTTGTGATGATTGATTTTTTCTCGGCAAATACTTTTCCCGCAATACCTTCATTAATTTTGAGTTTTGAACATTCGATAACCCCGTTGTTGATGTCAAATTCAACTTTCGGGTCTTTTAAACCGTAAACAACTTTAACTTGCAAAGTGTTATCAGAAATGTCATAAAGCATCAATGAACCTTTTTCCGCATCGATGGTTTCTAACGCTCTGCCTAAAATTACCTGAATTAAGCCTTTTAAATCGTCAATAAAGTTTACCGCTTGAGAAATATTGTACAAAATCGATAAATTGTGCAACGATTTGTGCAAGAATGAAATTTGCGATTGTTGCTCTTCTTGACGCACAAATTTGACAAGTAGGGGCTCAACGCAAGAAAACATTTTATTTAACAGAATTAATTCTTCTGCTTCAAACGGTTCATTGTTTTCCTTTTGTCCGATAGAACAAACGCAAAACGGAATTTCGTCTTTGAAAAAGACCTTAAAATATGCGGAATTAAAATTTTCAAAAGCGGAATTTTCCCAAAGTGTTTTGTATTTTGGTGAACCGTCCGCATTCATTGTTTGGAAAATTTCTTTTCCCGAATAATTTAAAAAATCCGCATATTCTTCGTCAAATTCAAACGTCAAACCATTTTCTGTACAATTTACGGCTTTGTATGTCATATCTTTTTTTACAAAAAAGATAACGTCGTTCAAATTGAAGCTTGTTGTCATAAAAGAGCTGATTTTGTTAAGCAAATCATCAAGAGAATTAGCTTGGTTTGCGAGAATATTCAGCTCAAAAAGATTATTTAATTCCAAAAAATTTTTTTGGAGATTATAAATCTTATCCGATAACTCTTGGCTCATTTACTACCTTTTGCCCCTTAATGACACTTACTTGCCAATATTATAACATGACCCGACGAAAATCGACAATATATTTTATTTTATTTCAGAAAACAAGGCATTTGTAACAATTTGAGAATATTTGCCGTTCGTATTGGTTGCAACAATTATCATATTTTTGCCGTCTTTTTCCGCTACACCGATAATCCCTTCGACACCGTGAACTGGAAGATTTACAACGTCTGACTCAAATTTTACATAAGGAACGGTTTGATTAAAAGCTTGTGTTGTTGAACGACCTTTTATTTCAAAATTTTCAAAACGTAAAACTTTAAATTCTTTTACAAATTCGAGGATTTTTTCATCGGCTTTTTTTGTGTTGAAATCAGCTTTTGTTAAAGTTTCCGTATCTTTCGGTTTTGCCATAAAGAAATTTTGAGAAGTTGAGGCATGCTTCAGATAAACATAATTCCCGATTTTGGGTAATTTGCTTGAGGAAACAAGCTCAAATTCCTCGTCAAGCTTAGAAAAATCGGCAATTTGTGCGGCTTTTTCCGCTTTACTCGATTGTGCGGACGAAAACGGATTATGAATAAAATCATTTACAAAATTCATCCCTCCGATGGCGATAAAGCCAATAACCGCAAGAAAAAATATTGCAATATTAATAACACTTTTTAAACAACCAAACATTTCTTAACCTCAACTTGTTATTTGTTTACTGTTTGACTAAAATTAGTATAGACATGACAAAAAGAGAAATCAATAACATAAACAG
>CAZOGS010000223.1:0-1627 GCA_964579375.1 uncultured Muribaculaceae bacterium | reverse complement strand
TTTTTACGTAAATTTGAATGAATTGAATATTTATTTCTTGCACTCGTTGCATCGGTGATTAGTCGGACATCAACTCCTCGTTGTTTTGCTTTTATCAGTTCTGTTTCAATACCTGTATGTGTTGTGATAAATGATGGAATATAGATATATTTTGTTGCTTTTTTAAGTTCGGGGATAATTTGGGTTTGTATTGTTTTGTCTTTTGGTGAAAAATAGGGGGTTATTGTTAAATTTCCGGTTTTAAATTCTTTTGTTTGTATTTTGTTCTTTGAAGAATGAAATTTTCCGTTTACAAAATTTTCAAATTCTTCTTCGTATAAACTTGCTATTTCAGCAGAATTAATAATCATTGTAATATTTGCGTTAAATCCGGATAAACAAGTGTCTGTTAGGTTTGCCGTTCCTGTCCAAACTTTTTTGTTATCAAAAACAATAAATTTATTGTGCATTAATCTGAAAGCTTCTTTTTGATTTGCCGAATCATCGTAAATGTTTGATGCGAAACTTTTTAGAGCTTTTTGAGTATAAATGTTTTCGTTGTAATTTTTATTATCAATTGCAACTCTGATTTTTACACCTCTGTTTTTAGCATTTTGTAGTGCTGATAATAATTCAGGTTGATTTAAAAAATCGTAGATTGCCATATCAATTGATTTTTCTGCGGAATTAATTTCATTTTTAAGGCTTTTACACATTTGTGTTGTGCATTTTGAGGAAGGTTTTGTCGCTCCGTAACCGATTGTTTGGTAAATTTGAATTACCTCTTTTTTATCTACTAATTCTGTTATTATATTTTTATTTTCAATGTTTTTTGATTGTGTTGTATTTAAGTTATGGCAATACTTGCAAGGCTTTGCTTTAGACGGAAGTTCTTCGAAAAGAAGATATATTTTTTGTTTTGAATTTAAACCTTTTTCGCAATCCAATTTGTGATATTTTAAGCTTTTTGTGTTTAAAAGTACAATGTTTTTGTTAATAGCATCACTTTTTAGCTTGTTGATTGCATCTAAATTTTCATATTTGTCATATTCTTGTGAATTAGAAACAGCAAGACCTTGCGACAGAAATAAGATATTGGGGTCTTGAAAGTTGGTCGTAATCTTGTTCTTGTCTATTCTTATGAGAGAGGTTAAGAATGTTTTCAAGAACAATTCTTTTGTTTTAAGTGAAAGATAAATTTTTTGCTTTTTGTTAAGTTTACCGATTTTATTTTCAGCTGAAGAGATACTGTCGAAAGTACAAAAAGTGGTAATTTTATCAAGAGAAAAGAATTCTTCCTCGGAAATTCTGTTATTATTGTTAATATCTATTCCGATTTTACAATCGTCAGAAATCTTTAAAGCCCTGTAGGAAGTGTGATTAAGCCAATCGAGGGATAAAATAAGTAACAAAATAAAAAATAAAGTGACACATGTGTTTTTTTTCATGATAGGATTATAACAGAAAATTGATAATTATAATAAACTATGGAGAAGTGTCCGAGTGGTTTATGGTGCAGACCTCGAAAGTCTGAGTCCTTTGACCGGGACCGGGGGTTCGAATCCCCCCTTCTCCTTTTTTTGTGCAATGTGATAAATCTCAGATTTACCAGAACATTTTAAAATCATCCAAAATCTAAATTTTTGAT
>CAZOGS010000222.1:0-1669 GCA_964579375.1 uncultured Muribaculaceae bacterium | reverse complement strand
CATTCCATATAGCACCGCCCTTGAAATTTTGCGGCGATGTTGTAATAAGCGACCAAATTTCCGCCATTTTATCGTTCCAAGTGGAAAACGCATTTTCAAGATTTGCTACAATCCAATTATCGCTCAAAGGTAATCCACCTCCATTTCTTAAATAGAAAAAGCCACCACATTTTACTGTGATGGCTTATGATACATATTTTGTTGTTATTTCAAATAATACTTCTTATCGTTACCTCTGCCGTTTGCGACAATTATGTTTTTTTCTTTCATTGATTTTATAATGATATAGGCTCTTGACTTTTTCACATTCAACAAGTCTTGTAATTCATCATCATTTATACTGCCGTTTTCTTTTATATAATCAATGATAATTTGTTCCTGCTTTGTTAAAGCATCGGATATTTCATTTTTTTGATTATCAATGTTGGCATTACGATTTGGAAGTACCATTGTAAAGGTGTTATCCGTAACAATAATATCCGGCTGAACATCATCATCTGCATATAAATCAAAAATTCTTTGAATACCTGTTCCGTATGCTTCTATGTGCTTTAACCGATAAAATACATTAGCAAGGTTTTTATTTCGGGTTTGCGATACACCTCTTAAAATATCCTCTTTTGATAAACCGCCTACCAAACCTCCGAGAGAAACAAACTCTATTTTATCATCATAAATACTTATGATAATACTTCCGCTGAAAGAATAGTCACGATGAACGATAGCATTCAGCAAGGCTTCTCTTAAAGCCGCCGGGGGATAATCTTCCTTGTCAATTCTGTCAAGTCCTACAAAGGTTGCCGCTGTGTGATTACACAATTCCAAAAACTCATAACAAGTACGCAGTTGCTTAAATAATGAGCCTGTAAATTCTTTTCTGTCCTTAAACAGTTTTTTATCATTTCCCTCAAAAACAGCAATTTTTATTGTATGTTCACATTCGTCCGACAAAAGCTCGGCAAGGTTGGTATATAACCCGTCCTCGTGATTTACAATTCCGAGTGAAGCATATTTTTCTTCGCTGAAATCCACTCTTTTCAAAGCAAATTCATCTTTTGCGTCCGTAAAATGAAGCCCTTGATTTAATGCTCGCCCTTCCTCGAAAGATTCCTTTTCGGATAGTTTTATCATTTGCCGTATTTTATCAATAGATGCAGGAGCAGAAGAAGCACCTTGACGAACATATACACCTTCCGGTCGCATTCCTTTTGATTTCAAGAAATACGGTTTATTTGTTCCTTCCGATACTGTAATTTCGATAATGCGGTCATTTTCATTAACCGTATATTTCGTAAACATAGCAATATCGGGGGAAATGTTATCCCTTACGGCATTGGTAATTCGTGTATAGCAATCATCAATGTTTTCTATACCTATCGGTATCCCGTTGTCATTGACCCCGACAAGAATTTTACCTCCGTTTGTATTTGCAAAGGCAATTACAGTTTTTAATATGTTATCGGTATATTCACGCTTAAATTCTGTTTTTTCGCTTTCTATCATTGCAAAAACACCTCTTTCACTTACTTTCACATAATATTATAATAAATTATTTGTGGAAAGTCAAGTGGAATTTCCACTTTTTCCACTTTTTCCACAAATAAAAATGGAAAGTGAGTGGAATTAGTGAAATTTTCAGCCTACATTTAGTTTATGCAGGCTGAAAATA
>CAZOGS010000221.1:0-1692 GCA_964579375.1 uncultured Muribaculaceae bacterium | reverse complement strand
TGCGGTTTGTGAGGAGTTTTCTTCCTTGCAACTGTCAAAGATGGGATTATATCACCTTTTTACGCAAAATAAAAGAGCTAATTGAATTATCTCGGGTAATAAAAATTAAAAAATACGGTCTCATTTTTGTAAGCAATGCACAACTGCTCATATTTCTGCCGAATAATTATTCCCAATATAAAAATGATTTCACACAATTATCATAGAAAAACAAAAAGTTTTGCGATTATAACCCGAAAAGCAACTCAAAAACTACGAGTTTTGCGGTTATAACCCAAAAAACTATTGACATTTATATTTTGCCGATGTATACTGTTAGGGTGACGAGAGTCGGAGGTGACTGAAATGATTTACAGACCGATGTATGTTGATAAAATAATGGCTTATACCGATACACCTTTTGTAAAAATATTGACAGGTGTTCGCCGTTCGGGAAAATCAACAATACTTAAAATGATTATGAAAAAGCTTAAAACCGAGCGCGGAATTCGGGAAGAGCGAATTGTAAGCTACCGTTTTGATTCAATGCAATATGAAGATATGACCGCCCATCAAATGTACGATATGTTAAAAGACGGTCTTTCAGTCGACGAAAAAACTTACCTGTTTCTTGATGAAGTTCAGGAAATCAAAGGTTGGGAAAGAGTTGTAAATTCATTATCCTCGGAATTCAATGTTGATCTTTATATAACCGGTTCGAATTCCCGAATGATGTCCTCGGAAATATCAACATACCTTACCGGAAGATATATTTCATTTAGAATTTTCACTTTATCCTTCGAAGAGTATTTGATATTCAAAAAGCAATATGCCGCAATAAGCGATCCGAAAGCAGAGCTTTTGAATTATGTGAAATCAGGCGGCTTTCCGGCAACTCATTTACAACAGTATTCTCAAGACGAAATTTATACTATAGTGCGTGATATTTACAACTCTACAGTTTTTTCCGATATTGTAAAAAGAAATCAAATCAGAAAAGTCGATCAATTGGAGCGTGTTGTAAAATACACATTTGACAATGTAGGCAATACCTTTTCCGCTAAGTCTATTTCAGATTACATTAAGTCCGAACACAGAACTATTGACAACGAAACAGTCTACGGATTTTTGGATAAGCTGGAAAAAGCTTATCTTCTTCACCGCTGCTCCCGTTACGACTTGCAGGGTAAGGAAATATTGAAAACGCAGGAAAAATTCTACCTTGCGGACGTTTCGCTCAAATACAGTGTTTTAGGATATGATTCAATTACCGTTGCTTCAAGCCTTGAAAACATTGTTTATCTTGAGCTTTGCCGCCGAGGCTATGCAGTCAATATCGGGAAAACAGAACACGGTGAGGTTGACTTTGTTGCGGTAAGACAGAATGAAAAAATCTACATTCAAGTCACAGAGAAAATCAGCTCCGAAAAAACAGAAAAACGGGAATATGAACGGTTAATGGAAATACACGATAATTACCCGAAATACGTTCTCACAACCGATGAATTTTCAGGAGGAAATTACGAGGGCATCAAAACAATGCACATTGCGGATTTTCTGCTCTCATCCGAATATTAAACAAAATAGTAAAAAATGCTTGCCTTTGAGAGCCACACTCAAATAAGGCAGGCATTTTTATTTCAGTAAATACGACACAAAAAAATGAGCCGCCGTTCGGCAAAAGCCGTGGGCAGCTCATGTGTAAATGTTAAT
>CAZOGS010000220.1:0-1712 GCA_964579375.1 uncultured Muribaculaceae bacterium | reverse complement strand
TTGGTGCATATTTCTCGAGATGTTTTTCAATTTTGGATATTGCATCAATTTCATTTTCTGAATTTAACAGAAATACCAAACCATTATTCATAATTAATGTTTTTCCGCTTGCACAACGAAGATTTATCTCAGAAACCATTATAATGTCAGATAAGAATATATCTTCTTTTGCAAGATGTATTGGTACACAACCTATTTTTTTATCTTGCTCCATAATATCTTTTAATTTTTCATCCGAAAATGATAAGTTTTCCAAACTTTTTAAAAATCTTGCAATTATTATTCTTTTATTCGTCATCACTTTTAAATACAGAAATGTAGTAATAATCATAGGAAAAATATAAAATGTAACGATAGCAACAACCGTGTATAACGACAAAGCTGTTATTTCTGCAAAATATTGCATTATTATGGCACTAATAAAGGAAAATAATAATATACATCCTGCAACTGCAAAAAACTTTGGTTCCAAAGAGATTATAATTTTTTCATCTTTTTCTAATTTCTTTTGTATATTTTTGATATTTATTTTATTACTTAGTTTTTTTAAAAGTAAATATAATACCGTGTTTATAACCAAAGAAAAAAGAAATACTGAAATCTTATAATATAATATTTTGAAAAAAAACGGATTGTTTGAAATTAATTTAATAAAAATAAACAGAAATAATAAAAAAGAATTAACAATAAGAAAAAATTTAAAACCAGTCATATATAATCGTTGGCTCTCAATTCTGTCATTAATGTTATTGTTATTGTACTGAGGAAGGGCACCGCAAAAGAAACAGATAAAAAATTTTCCAATCATGCAAGGAATAAACAGCAATATATTTTTTAAAAATTTTATCATTATAACATTCTCGTTTAACTTTTCTCATTTTATCATTTTTTTTTGAATATTTCAATTTTGTTTAATCTTAATTAGTGTAAGCCTTAATAAGTTTGTAGTTTTTGGTCATGTCGGTTGGGCATACCAAACATCAATATTTATAGAACAGTTCTAAAGGATATTCTATTTGTTTTTATGTTTGTTGGTCTTTCCTCAGATGTATTAATATATTCATATTGTTTTTCCGTTTTCTTCTGATTTGTTCATGATTTGCAACGCTTCATATTTGGCTTCTTCTTTTCCGAACCTTTTTTCTTTTTCGTCAAAGGTTTCTTTACATTGGCAAAAACTGTTTTCACTCCGTCCTCGCAAAAATAATTCCATTAGAAATGTAGATTTTAATTTTCCGCATTTTTCACAAGTTTCACAAACCGATAAACATTCTTTGCAAAAATAAATACCATTCCTGCTATCCTTGTCAATTTTATCATGTCCGTATAATGGGAAGAATTCTAAATTTTCCGTACTTTTGCAAATTTTACATTTTTTGTCCATATTTTAATACACCCCAAAAACTCCAACAATTCAGTCAACGATTTCGTAACGTTTTTTTATTCATTATAGAAATTTTAACAGTAAAAGAGGCTGAATACAATATTTTTATAAATAAGTTTGTTATTGTTTAAACTTTGTTTATTCCGATATTTTACCCCAAGTTCTTAAGTTTTGTGTGAGCTTGTAGTTTTTTGTGTATTGCGGCTTTCTGTCGTGGTTTCTAAAAAACAATAACAAAAATATTTTACGGCATTTTAAAATTTTTCAACCCCAATTGTACGTTGCAAGTTGTGTGAATTTTTACGGTTAATTCGTCCTAATCTGACGT
>CAZOGS010000219.1:0-1736 GCA_964579375.1 uncultured Muribaculaceae bacterium | reverse complement strand
GGATTTTTAGCTTCACCCGCAGTCGTTCCGAGAGCGTCAAATCCGAGATATGCATAAACAATAATGAAAGCCCCTATTGTTATGCCCTCAAACCCGTTCGGTGCAAATTGTGCAAAATTATGTCCCCAATTTTCCGGATGAACATAAAATATTCCGACTCCGACAAATAACAAAATAACAGCCATTTTGATAATAACCATCAAAGTTGCCGTTCTTTTTGATTCAATCGTTCCTCTCGTCAAAATTATTGCCATCACAATCATAATGAAAATTGCGGGAAGATTTAAAGCTATCGGAATGCCGAAAATATGCGGAATTTGTTCTGCCGGATTTAAGCCCAAAGCTTGATATTTCGTGACCGCCGTTCCGTAATCATGAATTAACCACAATGGCGGATTAACAAGCCAATTCGGCAAAATATGCGAAAAGCCCTGCAAAAATTGGAAGAAATATCCCGACCAAGCGGCAGAAACCGTAACATTACTGATTGCATATTCCAAAACAAGTACCAAACCCATTATCCACGCAGGAAATTCACCAAGCGTTGCATAAGTGTACGTGTATGAACTTCCGGAATCGGGTATTGTTGAAGCAAATTCAGCAAAGCAAAATGCCGGAAAAACACATGCAATTGCACCTAAGAAAACGGATATTACCAAAGCCGGCCCCGCACCTACGTGTTCAGCGTTTCCGCAGGCAGCTTCTCCGACCATAACAAAAATGCCCGAACCTATAACCGCACTAATTCCCAAAATAAGAATATCAGTCCAGTTTAAAGTTTTTGCAAGTGAGTCGGATTTTGAACGAGCTATGATTTCATCGGGAGATCTTCTTTTGAAAGCACTTGCCGCAAATCCGAGAGGTACTTTTTCCATTTTTAGCCTTTATTTTTCAATAACGGGAAGCCGAGAACCTCTCTTTGCTCAACATATAGCCGAGCAACCGCCGACGCTAATTTTCTTATTCTGTTAATGAAATTCATCCGTTCGTCTTTACCGATTACACCTCTTGCATCCAATAAATTAAACGTATGCGAACATTTTAAAACATAATCGTAAGCGGGAAGTACAAGCTTTGCCGCCATACAATCTTCCGCTTCTTCCTTGAAGATATCAAACAACTTGAAAAGTCTTTCGGAGTTTGAATATTCAAAGTTATATTTTGACATTTCTATTTCATTTTGAAGGAAAATTTCCCCGTATTTAAGTTTATCATTCCACATAACATCATATACGGAATCGACATTTTGCAGATACATTGCTATTCTTTCAAGTCCGTATGTGAGTTCAAGAGCAACAGGCTTAACTTCTACACCGCCGACTTGTTGGAAATACGTAAATTGAGTAATTTCCATACCGTCAAGCCAAACTTCCCAGCCGACACCTGCTGCACCTAAAGTCGGTGACTCCCAATTGTCTTCAACAAATCTGACATCATGCTTCGTCAAGTCAATACCCATCGCTTCAAGGCTTCTGAGGTAAACCTCTTGAGCATCTTCCGGCGAAGGCTTCAAAATAACTTGATATTGATAATAATGTCCTAATCTGTTCGGATTTTCACCATATCGGGAGTCCGTAGGTCGTCGGCAAGGCTCTATCATTGCCGTATGCCACGGTTCAGGTCCTAACGAACGCAAAAACGTCGCAGGGTTCATCGTGCTCGCACCCTTCTCGATATCATAAGGCTGCTGAATTATACAGCCGTAACCCGACCAGTATTTTGATAAATTAAAAACT
>CAZOGS010000218.1:0-1761 GCA_964579375.1 uncultured Muribaculaceae bacterium | reverse complement strand
GTGTTGATGTACAAAATATCATCTTCATAGAAGTGTAATTGATGATAATCATTTTTTGTTGTCTTGCCGTCAAGTACCGCTCTTACGTTGAAAGATGTTGCTTCCGCAACTTTTCTGTCCATATCCAAGGCACCTGAACCCAACATACAGCCTAATTTTACATCACTTTCGCCCAATGCCGAGAATGTCATAATCTTCTTGTCTGAAAGCTTTGTAAACATATCTTCCAATTGTTCGAGTGACAATGTGAATTGCGGCAAAATAAACGCTGCATCACAATCAGCCGGAATTTTTGAAATAGCTTTGTCAACACTGCCGTTAACAGGTACAACTACAAAATTGATTGTCTTATCTTTCAATTTTCCTTTGATAAAACCATGCCAATCTTTTTGTGTCTTGTAATAACCTTCATTCATTAAGATTGCAACTTTGTTGTAAGGTGCAATTCTCTTGAATTGTTCAAGTTTTTGAGCTGTTTGTGCAACAGGAGAGAAAAATCCTTCGCCAAAATCTCTCAAACCGTATTGGTCAACAGTTACAACAAATTTTCCTTTGTTATTGACTTTTGACAAGTATTTTGAAGTTAAATAACCTAAAGCAATAACGATGGTTGCATTAGAATTTAAAGCTTTGTCACTTGCTTTTTTTGCTCCTGCTTCTGTCCAATCTGCAGTGTAAACAAGCTCTTTAGGATAAACCGCATTGTAATCTTTAGCTACGGATGCGGTAATTGATTTTTTGAAATTTTCAAGAAAATAATCGTTTGCAGGTGATTGACCGTCAAATACAAACGCTATTCTTGCTGTGGTTTTAGCGGATTTTGAAACGGTTGCTTGTTTAGCATTTGCCGCAGCAACTGCCATCGCAGGCATTCCCGTGTTAAAAAGAAATAATCCGCATAAAATAAGCGTTATAAACTTTTTCATCTTTTTTTCCTTTTTCTCACTTACCATTTAAATTTTATAAAAACCTTGTGATTTAAGCAACATTATTAAGTTATATTGTTACATTTTCAAGATTTCATTGTATTTTTTACTTTGATATTTAGTATTAAATACTATATTAATTTTTTAAAAATCAATAGGTATAAATGTTTTCAGGTTTTTATGAGAAAAATGAAATTTTTTTAAGTTGAAAATATCGAGCTTAACAATTTATAAAAAACCGGTTGAATTTTTAGAAAAAATGTATTATTATGTTTTTGTGTGAAGTTTTGTAACGTTTTGAAAACCATGATGATAAAAAGGTAGCAAAAAAAAACGTAATCATGATTTCATGTGAATGAAAAATCCGAGAGGCATGTGATGAAAGTCAAAGCTTAAAGGATTTTAAGTGAAGGTTCTGAGGTGTCAGCCGAAGGTTGATGCAAAAGAGTAAAAAGAGGACGTTGCGGGTGTTGAAACAGACCGAAGTAACGGAAAGCAGAGCATTTCACGAGGGTAAGTGAAGAATAAAACCGAAACCGTGTGATGATAATCATGCGGGGAGAACGTTCGACTTGCGGAAGCGGGTGAATGTTATGGGATTGGCTTTGAAAAGGGTCAATCTGTCGGGATAACTCAAGCAGAGGTGAATTATGGTAGATACCAGATCTGCGGGGTCATTCGGAATAGCAGGAGCGTTAAATTTCAAAAGCGGCGATATATCGGGTACGGCAGCAAAGACAGCCGACGATAGAGCAAGCAGAGGAACCGAATACTACCGTCAAAACAGAAATAAAAATGATGATATGAGCCGATTTGGCAATGATAATTATATGGA
>CAZOGS010000217.1:0-1776 GCA_964579375.1 uncultured Muribaculaceae bacterium | reverse complement strand
TGCTGTGTGCGTTTTCCGTCAATGGTTTGCGGTGCGTGAACATATACACGCTTTACCATATCATTCAAAATTGTCGGCGTTAATTCCTGCAAATCAAGATATTTATGTATCTTTGAAATAAACCTTTCCAGATTATCGCTTTGTTCCTCTGTTTCGGATATTTCGGCAGACAGAGAAACAATTTTTAATTCCAATTCCCGTTGCTCTTTTTCGTAATCATCGGCGAGCATTTGAAATCTGTTTTCGTTCAAAATTCCTTTGGTTTTATCCTCATAAATATTCTTGAAAAGCCTGTCCAATTCATTGATACGGTTTTCGCATTTTGCAAGAAGTTTTTTCTTTGCGGAGATTTCTTTTTTGACCTCCGCTTTTTGTCTTGCACCCATAATTTCTCGGAACTGTTTTTCGTAATTTGCAACATACCCTATCACATATTTTAAGTGAGCGAGTACGCCTTTTTCAAGCACAACCGCACGAATAAAATGTGTTGAACAATATTCCTTTCCTTTTCGTGATGTTGAACACACAAAATGGTCTTGTCGGCTCTCAAAATAATTGCTTGTGCAGTAATACAGCTTTTGTCCGCAATCGGCACAATAGGCAATGCCGGAAAACATATTCGTCTTGCCTGTTTTTGAAGGTCTGCGTTTGTTCTTTCGGAGTTCCTGCACCCGTTCCCAAGTATCTGCGTCAATAATCGCTTCGTGCGTGTTTTCAAAAACAAGTTGCTTTTCTTCGGGATTGGTGCATTTCTTTTTGCTTTTGTATGATTGCTTATAAGTTTTGAAATTTACCGTATGCCCCAAATATTCTTTCTTTTCAAGCATAGTTGAAATTGTATCCGATACCCAACGATACGGATTGTCGGGTATGTGCGAATTTGTTGTTCGTCCTATACTTTGCCAATATGCAGTCGGTGTCAAAATTTTCTCTCTTTCCAATATTTTAGCGATTTGAGAAGGTCCGTAACCATCCATACACAAAGTAAAAATTTTTCTTACAATTTCAGCCGCAGGTTCGTCCACAATCCATTTTGTTTTATCGTCGGGACATTTCATATAGCCAAACGGCGGAATTGTAGTTAAGGTTTTACCCGATTCGCCCTTTGCTTTCATAACGGCTCTTATTTTTTTGCTCGTATCTTTTGCATACCATTCATTGATGATATTCAAAAACGGAGTAAAATCGCTGTCCGTTTGATTTGAACTGTCAATGCCGTTGTTGATAGCAATAAAGCGAATATTCTTTTCAACAAACATTACTTCGGTATAAAACCCGACTTTGAGATAATCTCGCCCAAGTCTTGACATATCCTTTACGATAATTGTTTCGACTTTGTTGTTCTCGATAAGGTCAAGTAATTCATTCCAACCGGGACGATTGAAATTTGTCCCACTGTACCCGTCATCAACTATAAACTGCGTATTTTTGAAACCGTTTTCCTTTGCATATTTACTTAAAATATTCTTTTGATTTACAATGCTGTTGCTGTCGCCCTGCAATTCATCATCTCGGCTCAGACGGCAGTATAAAGCAGTAATTTTTTCAGACTGTCTCATAAAATTTTTATCCTCCTTTTCTTTCGGACAGTCTGCCGTAACAGAATTGCTTATATTTATTTTAACGCTCATTTTGTTATTTGTCAGCCCCTTCCGTAAAAGTTTTATCGTTTTCGATAAGTTTTAATAATTTTGACGAAACCGCCTTGTTGCCTTCGTATGTTCCCGTAAATGTGTATTCTGTTTTACAATCTTCGAATTTAACCGTAATATCGGG
>CAZOGS010000216.1:0-1786 GCA_964579375.1 uncultured Muribaculaceae bacterium | reverse complement strand
CTCTATTCCGAAAATTTTCAATCTTGTTTGCAAATTAGCAAAAGAATACAATATATCTGCAGTCAGAACAGAAAACGAAAAATTTTACCTCACGGATAGATTTAAGGATAAGTCACAATGGCAAAGTTGGCTCAATCAAAAAATTTATGCAAATTGTGCCAAAACGGAGATTTTGAAGTATTTTTCAGACATAAACAAACAAACAGCGAAGGATTATTCTCTAAATACAAACGATTTGACCATAGGATTGCGATATGAGGGAATGCTTGACTCTGACTCAATAAAAGCAGGTATTGAGGAAGTTAAAAATTTATCGGAAACAGTAGAAATAATTTGCCACCCCGATTTGAATGAAAAAAATTTATCTAACCTTATTGAGTATAAATTAATTTGTTCGTCAGAGATGGCAGAATATTTAAAAGACATTGAAACTACAAACTACAGAGCTCTTTTTTTGAATGAGCCTGCGTTAATTTAAAGGATAATTATGGAAAAAAATTACAAACCTCGTTATTCAAGACTCACAGATTTAATTGATTTGGCAATTTTTATGCAATCTCGTCCGCTCGGAATAACAATAAAAGATATTATGGAAAGATACGGCGTTGCAAGACGGACTGCAGAAAGAATGCGTGACGGATTGATGAATAATTTTCCTCAGATTGAAGAAATATACACTGATGATAATTTCAAACATTGGGGTTTTGTAAATTTTTCACTTTCCTCCTTTATCTCTTTTTCCCCGAAAGAAGTTGCAAATATTGAACAATTGCAAAGACGAACAACCAATAAGGAAATGAAAAAAGAGCTTCTGCAAACCGTTGAAAAATTAAAAGCTTTTAATCAGAAAAAATTAAATTCTTTGGAAACAAATATTGAATTATATATGCAAACAGAAGGTTATGCCGTTCGGCAAACACCTCAATACGAAATAGATATAAAAATTCTTGATGTAATTCGGCATGCTTTACAAACTAATACTCAAGTAAAAGGTATTTATCACGATAAAAAACGATTAATTGAACCCCTCGGATTGGTTTATGGTGCAAAAATCTATCTCTTGGCTCGAGAAAAAGCAAAAGGTGACGAAATTTACAGCTATTTATTGCATAAGTTTAAAAAACTTGAAAATACCGATGAAACTTTTGACAGGGGCGATTTTAATTTGCAGGAATATTCAAAACGTTCGTTCGGGGTTTACCAAGGTGAAATTTTATCGGTAGAATTGCTCTTTGATAAAAAAATTGCGGATGAAGCATTAAAATATAATTTTCACCCAACTCAAAAACTTAAATTAAATAAAGACGGATCAGTAACGGTTAAATTTAACGCAAGCGGCGAAAAAGAAATTATTTGGCACCTCTTCCGTTGGGGGGATAAATGCAAAATCGTTGCCCCGAAAACGCTTGTAAACAGCTACAAAGAACATCTTCAAAAAAATCTTTGCAACTATTTGTAGCAATTCTATAAATATCAACAGTTTTTGATTATACGGGCAATTTTTTAAATGATTATTTTCCGGACATTTCAAGCATTTCTAAAAAGTCAGTTAAATTGCAATCAAATATTTTTACAATTTCAATTAATTGGTCAACACTCAATGTTCTGTTTCCTCTTTCAATCATCCCGTAAAAAGAAGTCGAAATATTTGCTGCTTTTGCGGCTTGTGCTTGCGAAAGACCACTTTCAATTCTCATTTGCTTAATCAATTTTAATATACTTTCAACTGTAATTTCTCTCATAATTCCATCCTTAATTTGAATAATTGTAACTAATAGCACTAATA
>CAZOGS010000215.1:0-1791 GCA_964579375.1 uncultured Muribaculaceae bacterium | reverse complement strand
TTATTGCTTATTTGCACCTTGCAAAAGGTATCAATAACTTTTTTGTTTTGGCTCCGAATTTAACTGTTTACAACAAACTTAATGAAGATTTAGGAAATCCTGCAAATCCTAAATATGTTTTTAAAGGCATTTCACGTTTTGCGGCAAGTTATCCGCAAATAATTACGGGTGATAACTATAATAAACATCAAAGTATAATTGAAAATTTAAAAAATTCGCTATTAAAAAGAGTACGAATAAATATTTTCAATATTTCGAAAATTAATTCTGATGTAGATAAAGCCACGGGTTTACCAAGAATAAAGAGATTATCCGAATATCTCGGCGAATCTTATTTTGATTATTTGAAAAACTTGCCCGATTTGGTTTTATTAATGGATGAATCACATCATTACAGAGCAAAAGCAAGTGCCAAGGTTTTAAATGAATTAAATCCTGTTTTGGGGTTGGAATTAACTGCTACTCCGCAAGTTGAAACGGGGACGAAAACCGTAAAATTTAAAAATGTTGTATATGAATATTCTTTGGCAAAAGCAATGAATGACGGTTTTGTAAAAGAACCTGCCGTTGCAACAAGAAAAAATTTCAATCCGCAACAATGCACAATTGAAGAACTTGACAGGCTGAAACTTGAAGACGGTATTAAAATTCATGAAAACACGAAAGTCGATTTGGATATTTACGCAAGAACAAATAAAGTTAAACAAGTCAAACCGTTTGTTCTTGTTGTTGCAAAAGATACAAATCACGCTCAATGGCTTGAAAAACAAATAAAATCCGATGAGTTTTTCAACGGTTATTATAAAGATAAAGTTATGCAAATTCACTCACAACAAAAAGGGGCCGAAAAAGATGAAAACATTGCACAACTTTTAACTTTGGAAAATCCTAATAACAAAATAGAAATAGTTATTCACGTTAATATGCTTAAAGAAGGCTGGGATGTAACAAACTTATACACAATTATTCCTCTAAGAACGGCAACTTCAACCACGTTAAGAGAACAAACAATCGGTCGTGGTTTGCGTTTGCCTTACGGACAAAGAACAGGTGACAAAAAAATCGATAAATTGACAATCGTTGCTCACGATAAATTTCAGGAAATTTTAGAAGAAGCGCAAAAAGAAGGTTCAATAATCAGAAAAGAAAATATTATTGAAATCGATGAAGAAGAAATTAATCAAAAAAAAGAAACCGTAACTACAATTTCAATTCTTGATGAAGAAACCAAAGAGGAAGAAAAACGAATTGAGCAAATTCAAGATACCGTTGAAAAAGAAAAAGCAGAAATTAAATTAGAAGCCAAAAAAGTTACACAACAAGCAATCTTTGAGGTTGCAAAACAAGGCGTAAACTTAAAAACAATGACAAAAGAACAAATTGCAACGGTTGCTAAAGCTCAAGCTGTTAAAAGACTTGAAGAAAAAAGTCAGTTGGGATTGTATGACAATTCGATAAAAGAAAATTTAATAAAAGAAATTGAAAATAATATTGAACAAGAGAAAGAAAAAATTGAAAAATTAATTATTGAAATTCCTAAAATTATGATTGTTCCTGCGGAAACAAAAGCGTGGTTTGAGGACTTTGATTTGGATGTTAAAAACCTTAATTATCAACCGATATCCGATGAAATTTTAAGAAAAACACTCCGAGAACAAGAAGCGGATACTATTATGAGTAAAGGTACGATTGTCTACGACAGGTTGGACAATATTATCGTAAACGAACTTATCAATATTCCGGAGGTTGATTATAACACTTGTTCAAAACTTTTATTTAAACTTGCAAGAC
>CAZOGS010000214.1:0-1803 GCA_964579375.1 uncultured Muribaculaceae bacterium | reverse complement strand
AGCAAAAATTTGCACACCATTAAGACCAATGAAAAAACAGTTTGTTACATTGGTCAATTTTGCGTTGTATTTTCTGTTTTATTTAACGAAAATATTGCTTTATATATGCAAAATACACGCAAAATATTGACTTGCAAACCTTTTTTTGCTATAATGTAGTATAGAGATAATAGGGTTTTTATACCCTTTTACAACATAATTAAGATTATGTATTATCAGCACCGAAGCAGGTGCATTTTTTCTATTTGTCTGCGGTGAACATCACCCGTTTCCATAGTGTAAACTCTTGTGGTTTCAATGCTCGAATGTCCCAGAATATCAGCTAAACGAGATATATCTTTCTGTAAAGAGTAGTAGGTTCTTGCGAACAAATGGCGGAGATTATGCGGAAACACCTTGCTTTTTTCAACATTTGCACTTTCGCAAAGCTTCCGCATATCGCTCCACACGTTACTCCTGTTAAGCGGCTTGCCCGATTTTGTAACAAACACGCTTCCGTCTTTAATGTTATGACGTTTGATATACTCTTTCAGCATTTTACAAAGCTGTTTAGGTAAAAATACAGTTCGCATTTTGCCTTTGCAGTTTATTTCTGCTCTGCCGGATTTTACAGCCGATATGGTTATATATTTTAGTTCGGATATGCGAATCCCGGTAGCGCAAATCGTCTGCATAAGATAACAAAGCCTGTCATTATTTTTGCTTTTTGCGGCTGACAGCAGACGTTCATATTCCGACTTTGTAAGCTCTTTATCCCGGTTTGCGTAAATCTGTTTTTGTATTTTCAGAGTCTTTACTCTGCATTTCAACCATTCGTTAAATTCAAAGAAATTATTTAGGGAAGATATTTTTGAATTAACGCTTGACGGAGCATAGTTTTCGATTAGCTCCTGCTTGTACTCCATAACCACGGATTTTTCAACGCTTCTTCCGCAAAGCCAATTCATAAAAGCGATTACATCGTGAATATATTTCTCTATTGTCGCTTTCGCTTTTTCTTCCTCGAATAAATATTCCTTGTATTTTTGTATAATTTCGTTTGTTATTATTTTCATTTTCGACAACTCCTTCTTAATATATTTTAGCACTAATCTGTGTTTTTCCAATAACATCAAAAAGGTTTGTCAATATTTTGCGATATTAAATTTTTGTTCCGTCGAATATATTTATAATGTCTATATCTTGTTTTTTAGCATAATCTATCGTATTTTTCGTGCCTCCTTTTTCGCCGTTGTATGCCGCTATAAGTCGTGATGAACGGTCAACCATCCATACATTCCTTTTTTGATAACAGGACTTGTAATATGTGTTGCTTATTATATTTACATCATCAGCATTTTCCAAGATCTTAAAATACAATACCTTGTCTTTGTCATTCCCATTACTCTCAAAATTCGGATGGGGAATTGCGGCTGTTAAATATAATTTAGGATTGCTTTGTTTTTCTTCAAGCACAATTTCTCCTGCCCACAAGTCTATCCCTCTGCACATACCGACAATAAAGGTTATATATCCATCCTGAATCGCTTGCTTTATTGCCGACCTTAAATTCACCTTGACCGTTTCTTCGTTAACTTGCAGTTTTTCATGTCTGTGTCCCGTAAAACAACAAGTATAATTTTTTGATGTCTGTTCCGAATTGTTATCCATTCTTGACTACACACCCTTTAACACTATTTTGATAAAACACCCGTTTTTATGATGATTTTATCAAAAAGTACACAATTTGATAAAACTGTATTTCAAAATTTTTTTGCAAATTATCCCCGAAATATTGACATTTTGCATATAATTTGATATAAT
>CAZOGS010000213.1:0-1815 GCA_964579375.1 uncultured Muribaculaceae bacterium | reverse complement strand
TTGTTGCAGTTAAAAAGGCTTTTTCAACTCTTTCGCAGGCTTATCAACGAATTGTTGCCGAAAATGGGGAAATTAATTCTTCTCTTCTCGGCTCAAATAATATAGAGTCTTCTGAAAATTTAGGAGAACTTTTTTTGCCATATTTAAATATTCAAAAAGTTTGCGGACAAGCAGTCGGTGAAGATTGTTGGTCAACAGAAAACGGGGGAATGTACAAATTCCTTGACGGAAGTGATTGGTTTGATTGGAACGGGGGAAATGTTGATTACAAAATAAGGTTAAATAACGGTAGTTCTGTTGGTATTTACGGTTATGCAAACAGCATGAATTTTGGTGTTTCTGATTCAATGCAAAATGTTTTAGGTTATATTAATTTTGATACTAATGGTGATAAAGGACCGAATGTTAGGGGTAAAGATGTATTTAGATTTTGGATAACTGAGTATGGAATTGTTCCTTGCGGTCTTCCGGAAGATACTGAAGCACCGTTTGCTTCTTGTGTTAGGATGGGTGTCGGCTGTACCGCTTGGGTAGTAACGAAAGGCAACATGGACTATTTACGCAAAGATGTTTCTTGGTAATTGTTTGTTGAAATTTATTGAGCCGTATTTCATTGAGATACGGTTTTTTGTGCTGGTTTGTTGTGTCGAGTTTTGTGCATACTTGCACGATGATGCAAACAAAAGTTCGTGCATTACAATGCACGCTGTAAACTTAGATGTTTTGAAATTGACACTAAAATGCTTATTTATTAATAAAATTTCGCAAGAATTATAATTCTAATTTTTTGTATGCTTTTGCATAGTTTTTGTTATATTTTTGTCCTGATTCAAAGAATTTATCAATGGATTTGATATATTCATTTGCTTGTTTTCTTTGTGTTATTAGCTCTAAAGAACAGACCATATCTGCACATTGTAATAAACGATATTCTGCTTGACATACATCTTCTTTAAAACGATAGTTTTTCAAACTCTTTGAAAAAGCGTTATGTAATATTTTCGACAAATAATCTTGTCCTTCGTCATAATAAATAACGATTTCATCAAAATTTTCAAAATAATCAAAATGATTTGTCACCATTTGTTCAATATATGTTTCAAGATTTTGTTTTAAAACGTGTTTTGAACTGCAATATTTTTTATTACAAACAAACGTTTTGTGTTTTAAATTAAGTTTTCTCATAATTTGAAAAAGAGAATGAAATAATTTTCTCCTTTTATCCCAATTTAGATCGGTATAAGGTTTTTGTTGTCTGATTAGAGGCATTGTATGAATAGGAAAATTCATGTCGTAACCACAATTTATCAAAAAATCTTCAAAAATCTTAACTTCGTTGTCTATTGATTGAGATTTGTTATGAAAAAGAAATGAAACGATATATAAATCTGTTAAATTTTCTTTGTTGGTCTTGTTCGGTTCAAATATTCCCGATTCATCAATAAAAATTCCTAATTCGCTCATTAATTTTTCACACTCTACATATTAAAAAAGGCGAGGAATTCCCCGCCAACGACAGACCATGTATTTCTATGAATACCTTAGTCTATTCATATTATAGAATATTTTTTTGTATAAATCAAGTGTCAATTAGCGTCAGTTGCTGTCAGTTGCTGCAAAATATTATCTCTTGATATCAGATAGTATCAAACATTGCTTTTTGTTTTGTAGTTTGTAGAATGTGATAAATCTTTGATTTACTGCACAAAAACATTTAACTAAAATAAAAACATTACGATTTTGAAACAAATGGTGTTTCGTAACGAAATGTAAAGTTGAATTTCTTGACACGGAAACGCAGTAACGATAAGCTCT
>CAZOGS010000212.1:0-1821 GCA_964579375.1 uncultured Muribaculaceae bacterium | reverse complement strand
CCGAAGGATCTCTTTTGCTTCCTGTCACCCTGAATTTGACAAAGCGAACCATTGAGTTGTTGCGAAATGTGTGAGCCTGTCTCCGTAGTTGACTTTTAGCCGTTAGGTATTTTTTCCTTTTATACCTTACGGATAAAAGGAAACGTAGTGTATTTCAGGGTCTTTATTTGTAAGATGCTGAAACAAGTTCAGCATGACAGTGAATGTTTTTGCTTTGCTCGAGATTCTTCGCCTCTTGGATTTTGTTTCACAAAAAATCGTTACTCGTTTCACTGTCTTGACCATTTCGCAATAAACGTGCCTACGTCATAAAATTCAAACATGGAATTGATTTTTGTTTCACGCCTTCAAGCCGTTCGCTACATTTTGCTAATCACAAAATTTCCGCTCACTTTTTCGGCGTTACTTCGGACTGGGTTCGCTCTGCTCACACGGCGTCCTACACAAAAATCAAAAAAGAAACCGCCCTCAATGAGGACGGTTCTTTTAATAAACAAATTATCTTGTTATTATTTACCAGCTTCTTTGTTAGAAGTTTTCTTATCGAAGATGATTTGTTGAGCTGCCAATGATTCTTCAGATGATTGCTTCTGCATGTTACCTGCAACAACTCTGTTACCATACATTGTAGCGATGTATGTATCAGTCGGTGCATCAGCCTTCTTACAAAGTGAGTTAGGAGCTTTTTCACCGTTAACGTCGATCAATACCAAACCATAGTAGTATTGGTCAGCAACCGGATCATATTCTCCTGTGAAAGTTGTAATAGCAAATCTCATACCGTCTGCAGTATAGAACAATTCATCATTTGCAGCAGTAACGTAACTATTAGTTGCAAATCCAGTTTGTGATATTTGAGTTGTGATAACGCTCATTCTCTTCTTGAAGAGGTTGTTAACGATATCTTTTGCTGTCATCAAATCATCAGATGTACCAACTTGAGTACCTTCTAATGCATAGTTCAATGACATTGCTTGGTTCAAAGATGAAATAGCTTTCTTCAAACCTACACGGAATTCTTGGTTATTAGTTGAATTCATCAATGTCGGGATTGTCATTGCTGCGATTACACCGATAATTACGAGTGTAATCAAAACTTCTGCCAAAGTAAAACCTTTTTTCATTTAATTCTCCTTTTTATTATTACACACCCTTGCGGGCAAATTATATAGTTTAGGGTTTCCAATGAAACCATTTTTATGCAAACATTATAGAACTATTTTTGATTTTATGCAAGTACTTAAAATAAAAATCCTTTGTATAATTGTTATTTTAATTACATGATGTTTACAAAAGTTCATACTCATCGCCGAAGCACTTGCTATTCTTGAAAAATGATTGAGAAGCATTTGTTTATTTATGTAATATTTTTGAAACATTTAAGAAGTAAAAACAAATATTGCACAAAAAATCATACAAGCCATGCCTCTTAATAAAAGATTTTATAAAATAAAAACGGTGTGGTTTGACAACTTTTCTTTCCCGTCTTCTTGAGGATTTTTTCCGTAGCTCCTTATCTAAGATTCTTCGCTGACGCTCAGAATGACCGTAAATGTCAGTCTACAGGCTTTTCCGTCATCCTGAGGGTGAAACCCGAAGGATCTGTTTTGTACCAGTTTGTATTTCCAAGATTCTTCGCCCTCTTGGATTATTCGGGTAGTCATTTTTCTTCACTCCGCTTCCGTGCTTTGCACTTGTCGCTCCGTCGAAAAACTCCTGCTTACGAGTTTCGCAACTTCGTTGCTCACTCTACCGAAAATCCGCTCTCGCTCAGAATGACCGTGAATTAAGTCGTACTGAGTATTTTCCCGTCATCCGGAG
>CAZOGS010000211.1:0-1829 GCA_964579375.1 uncultured Muribaculaceae bacterium | reverse complement strand
CTATGGTGACAGACCGCAACGCAACTACGGCGACCGTCCGCAAAGAAACTTCAATAACAGAGGCGGCGGATTTAGACGTGGCGGCGGATTTAATCGTAAACCGCAACAAAAGAAACAACTTTTAATTACAAGGGAACAATTGGAACAAATTGAATTGCTTTATAAAAAAGCTCTTCCTTTGCCTAACCATGACATTCATGAAGTAATCGGAACGGCTCTCGGTATTGAACCGAGAAAAGTATTTTTCGGTATAAATTTGGTTCGTCAAAAAATGATGTTGCCAAAATTGGCATTTCCGAAGAGAAAACTTGCCGTAACTCCCGATCAACTTACGGCGATTAAAATGTTATATGAACCTTTGTTACCGCTTCCTCCAATCGGTTGTCACAAGCTAATTGCGACACAACTTAAAATGGATGAATGGCGTGTTCACGTCGGAATTGGACTTGTCAGAAAAGAAATGGGACTTGACCGTTGGAATCCCGACAGACCTGATGCACCGGAAGAATTTAAGAAATAACTATGACAAAATTAATTTCAGTCGGTAAAATTTTGAATTTTCACGGAATAAAAGGTGAAGTCAAAGTTGGATACACAAAAGGCAAAGAACAGCTTATTGAAAGTCTTGAGAAGGTTTTTATTGCAAAAAACGGTATTCAACAAGAATATTCCGTTGCTTCCGTGCGTTTTCATAAGCAATTTGCACTTATTAAATTTGCAGAAATTAATTCAATAAACGACGTTGAAGAAATTAAAGGTCTTGAGATAAAAATTCCGAAGGAGCTTGCTGAAAATGAACTTACGGAAGATGAATTTTTCGTAAGTGACTTGATAGGTTCGGAAGTATTTAATATTGACGGAGAAGTTATCGGTTTTGTTAAGGATGTCGGAACGAACGGTGCAAATGAAATTTTGGAAATAACCGACAGTAACGAAAATTGTCATCTTGTCCCGTTTGTTAAAGAATTAGTTCCCGTCGTTGATTTGAATAAAAAACAAATTGTCGTTAAAGATATTGAGGGGTTGATTGAGTGAGATTTGATGTAATCACTTTATTCCCCGACATTATCAAGGGAGCTTGTGCGGAAAGTATGCCTTCCCGTGCGGGAGAAAAAGGTGTTATTTCAATAAATACGGTCAATCCGAGAGAATTTACTCACGATAAACATCGAAAGACTGACGATACACCTTATGGCGGCGGTGCAGGCATGGTGCTCTCATGTCAGCCATATATGGATGCAATAAACAGCGTTGAAGAACTTGAAAATTCCGAAACTATTATTATGACCCCGCAAGGAGAGCTTTTTAACCAAAAAATGGCGGAAGAGTTTTCTACAAAAAGTCAGCTTAGGATAATTTGCGGTCATTATGAAGGTTTTGATGAAAGAATAAGAATTTTGTCAAATGCACGGGAAGTTTCAATCGGCGATTTTGTATTGTCGGGAGGAGAATATTCGGCTATATGCATAATTGATGCTGTTACAAGACTTTTAGAGGGAACTTTGGGAAATTCGGAATCTAAAGATTATGATTCTCATTCGGAGTATTTGCTTGAGTATCCTCAATATACAAAACCTCGTGAGTACGAAGGATTAGAAGTGCCCGAAATTTTGCTCGGAGGAAATCATGAAAAAATTGCTCAATGGCGTAGAATAAAGCAATTTGAACGGACAAAAGAAAAACGTCCCGATTTGTTTGAAAAATTTTTAAAAACTGAATTATCAAAAACGGATAAAAAACTTCTTAAAGAAATTGATTGAAGGTTTTTATGGTGCTACAATCTGTTTAAGAAAAGGTGATAAGATGAAAGCAGCGGTATTAAAATCGGG
>CAZOGS010000210.1:0-1838 GCA_964579375.1 uncultured Muribaculaceae bacterium | reverse complement strand
ACAACTTCCGAAACGGTACAAATCAAAGGAAAAGGAGAAAACTATGCCTAAACTCAAGACTCACCGTTCAGGTGCAAAACGTTACAAAGTTACTGCTTCAGGTAAAATTCTCAGAAGAAAAGCAGGTATTGGTCACCTTCTTCAACACAAAGACGGTTCAAGAAAAAGAAAAATCTTCAAGATGTGTGAAATTTCAGGAACTCATTACAAATTGATTTCCAAAGAACTTCCATACAAGAAGTATTCACGTTAATTGAGAAGAAAGGAACAGAATCATGAGAGTTAAACGCGGAAACGTATTAAGAAAAAGACATAAAAAAATCTTGAAGCTTGCAAAAGGCTTCCAAGGTGCAAGAAGCAGAATTTTTAAAGTTGCAAACACAGCCGTAATGAAGGCATTAAAATACAAATACAGAGATAGACGTAATCTTAAGAGAAATATGAGAAGACTCTGGATTGTAAGAATTAACGCAGCAACAAGACAATACGGAATGAGCTATTCCAAGTTCATGAACGCATTGAAGAAATCAAACGTTACGGTTAACAGAAAAATGTTAGCAGAAATGGCTGTAAACCAACCTGAAGCTTTTTCAGTAATTGTAGAAACAGCAAAGAAAGCTAACGCATAGTTTACGGATAAAATTCCGAGAAAAAGCCGCCCCTCAAAAGGGCGGTTTTTTTATTAAAAAAATCGATTATAACCTTTACACAAATAGCGAAAGGGAGCAAAAGAAGCAAAGAATGAAAAGGAACATGCATCAGCAGTTGCTTAAGCGTTCTGCAATTGAATTAACGAGTTCCAAATCTTTGTCGGGTAATTTTATAATTTTTTGAAATAAAAGTTTCAAATACTCAGTTTCAGTCATTTTTTTAGCGATGTTGATAAAATCTTTTTCCGTATAGAGGAGAGAAACATTTTCGTCCGAGTCAATCAAATCATCAACGGAACAATCTAAAATTTTTGCAATTTCGGTAATTGTGTCGAAATTAGGATTTTTGTTATTTCCGCTGAAAATTTTGTCAATTGTGCTGATGGAAATTCCTGATTTTTCAGAAATCAATTTGTTTGACAAATTCCTCAAACGTTTGAAATAATCCAACTTTCCTTTGCTTACAAATGCCATTAAAATATCCCTGCTACCTTAATATAATGATATTTTATTTCGATAAATATTGCCAATAAAATGACGTAAAAGATGAAGATATAATATAAAATTGTCAAGAAAATGAAACAAAATATTGATAAATTTCCTTAAAATGATGTAAAATTGATGAAAAATTTGTTAAACATCAATTTTATAAGGTAAAGAAATGATAAAAGATGCAATTTTTCATAATAAAGATTTTAAATTGGATTGGCATGACCCCGAAGAAGCTACTGACGGTTACCAGTTGAAATTTATAGGAAAAGATTATGCGAGGTTGCAAACGGGAACAAAGACCGAAACAGTGATAATTCCTGATGTTGAGCATAACGAAAAGGAAGAGAACAAAAATTCAAAAAATTTATTTTTTACGGGCGATAATTTAGAAGTTTTAAAGCATCTGCAAAATGCGTATAAAAATTCAATCAAGATGATTTATATCGATCCGCCTTACAATACGGGCAAAGAGTTCGTTTACAGCGATAATTTTGAATTTTCGGACGAACAGTTAAAGGCTATGTTGGGGCTGACGGATGAAGAGATATCGAGATTGCACCTGATAAACGGTCGAAGCTCACATTCTGCGTGGCTGACGTTTATGTATCCGAGGCTGAGAATTGCACAAAAATTGCTGACCGACGACGGAGTTATTTTTATTTCAATCGACGATAACGAACAGGCAAACCTAAAACT
>CAZOGS010000209.1:0-1856 GCA_964579375.1 uncultured Muribaculaceae bacterium | reverse complement strand
TTTGAGCAAACATTCAATGAAGAAAGAAAACCCTTAATAAAAATTTGCAACAATAGGCTTAACTCATTTGATTACTCGTTACATTAAAAAATAATAAAAGCTCATTTTATTTTTTTATATTATAATTTATAGCAATGAAAACTTAGCTTTTAGGGTATTAATTAATGATAGATTTGTTGGATATAAAATTTAAAAAAATTGATACTGTTTACAAAAAATCCTTTTTGATTTCTTTAGTTATTTGTTTAGTTGTATATTTTACTTTAATTTCAAACTTATTTTGGGGAAATCATGATTGGGAAAGTTTGCAAAGGGATATAATTTTAAACGAAGCAGTGCTTGTCGGACGTTTTGGTTCAACGATTTTGCCGTCGATTTTTTGTTTTAAATTTATTCCGTACCTTTTTTATATATGTTCTTTTTGTATCCATATAATTGCTTCATTTATAATTGCCGATTATTGGAACGTCAAAAAAAAGGTTAATAATTTAGTAATATTTTCTTTGTTTTGGGTTTTAATGCCCTCAACATTGTGTTATTTGTACTACAGAACAGATTCGCTCGGCAAATTTGGCACGGTATTATTTTCAATATTGGCAATAAAATTAAGCCTTAAAGTAAATGAATTAATAAGCCAAAACGATGTTAAATACTCTCGGTTATTGGCTTTTATCTTGTTTCTCTTAAGTTATATTTTATTGTTCGTTTTTGTCATAGGAACCTATCCGACGACATTAAATACCATTGCGGTTTTGGTTATCGGAAAATTTTTAATTGATTTTAAAAACTCAAGTTTTAAAATTAAAGCACTAAAAAATTGTATTTTTCAACACAAATACTTCTTTTTATCGCTTATTCTTTCCCTGTTTTCTGTTCTTTTGACGATTAATATACTCAATCATTTCAATATTATTCGTGACTGCTATGCCGTTACTTTTACAGCAAATATTGATTGGTTACAAAGAATAATTCTTACGGGCAAACTTTGTCTTTCTTCGTTAGTTGAAGAAGCTCCTTTTGTAAGCAAATTTATAAGATTGGTATTATTAACTATCTTTGGTTCCTCAATTCTTATTTTCTGCAAAAAATTATTTGCAACCGATGAAACGACACCGAAAAAATTTATTAAATTATTTATTGTGTTAGGATTATTCTTTTCACTGCTTTATTTCTCTTTCTCGTCATATTTGCTTTGCGAAGGAATTGATAAATTAAATGAAAGAATTACGCACTTAGGAATTGATTTTGTTTATTTATTTGCCGTTGCAATTATTTTGCAAACAGAATATTTAAAGATAAAAAACACAAATGTAATTTTAATTCTTTTGGCAATGTTTAATTTTGCCGTTCACAATATCGATGCACAAATGCAATCTTGCCTTTCTTTTAAGAATGAAATTCTTTTTCAAAGCAGATTATTGACACAGATAATTAACACTGATAATTTCGATGTAAACAAGAAATATACTTATTTGCAAATAGGACAGTATAATAACTTCCGTGATAAATTTTATAACAAAGGAAATTTAAAAATCGAAAACGAAGAAATTATTAATTTTAATTTTGTTTCACAAGACGGATGTGCCGCTGGTTTAAGATACCTCTCAAAGTTTGATTTTATCAACCCCGGAGATTCTTTTGCTTATGAAACGGATAAAAATTACGACGAACAGATGGATAATGAACTTTACGACTTTATAATGAATAAAGCTCAAGTATATCCTCATAAAGACTCGATTTTCATCAGTGATAATTATATTTTGGTCGTTTTTGACGAAAACTATTTGGAAAAAGTTAGAGAAACAATTAAAAAATAGAACGACTAAATAAGTGTCTGCGTAAATTGAAAAATGTAC
>CAZOGS010000208.1:0-1860 GCA_964579375.1 uncultured Muribaculaceae bacterium | reverse complement strand
ATTAAAGGACTCGTAAAATAATATGATTCAAATGAGAGCCGTAACTAAACGGTATAAACACAATTACGCATTGAAAAACATTAATCTTGATATTATGTCGGGAGAGTTTGTATTCCTCACCGGTTCAAGCGGGGCGGGAAAATCAACGTTAATGAAGCTTTTATACCGTGAAGAGGTTCCCACATCGGGTACGGTAATGATTGGTTCTACCAATGTTGCGGAGCTTCCCGATGACAAAGTGCCTAAACTCAGAAGATGTATGGGCATTGTGTTTCAAGATTACAAACTGTTGCAAAACCAAAGTGTGTTTGATAATGTTTCGTACGTTATCCGCACTTTGGGCATGAGCAGCAGAGAGATTGAAGCACGTACAATGGGAGCGTTAAAGGTTGTCGGCTTGGCAGGAAAGATGCGGGCGAAACCGACCGAATTATCGGGCGGTGAGCAGCAGAGAGTCAGTATTGCAAGAGCGATTGTGAACGGGCCTCCGCTTTTGATTGCGGATGAACCGACGGGAAACCTTGACCCTAAAAACTCAATGGAAGTTATGCAAATTTTGGAACAAATCAACCAAAAAGGCATTACAATATTGATAGCAACGCACGATCACGCAATGGTTAATTACTTTAGAAAACGTGTAATTACGATGGATCAAGGACAAATTGTCCGAGATATTCAGGCAGGTACTTATGACTGATTCAACAAATTCAAAATCAATAAAGTTCAAAAAGAAAGTAAAATCGGGAATTCCGAAAGATTGGCTCGGTGAGCTCAGAATTACCTCAAGAATTGTTGCGGAAACGATGAAGGGAATTGCGAGAACGGGCTGGATTAATATTGCCATTATTACTACGATGGCGGCAATTTTGACGATTTTTGGGGCTTTGTTTAGAACGACTATTTCTTTGACGGAATTTGTAAAACAGTTCGGAAGTATGCTTGAAATTTCGGTTTATTTAAAGAATGACGTTTCTCCGGAACATTTGTCGAGTCGGATTAAGGAATTTGACCACGTTGAGAAAGTCACGATTATAACGAAAGACGAAGCGTGGAAGAAGATGAAGGCGGAATATGATGTTGCGGATATTTCAAATCCGCTTCCGGATACATTGCACGTAAAAATTGATGAACCGGAGAATATAAATTCCGTTTATGAAAAGATTAAGCCTATTCCGGGGGTTGAGGAAGTTGCCTATGCGACGGATATCGCCAAAAAAATGGAAATGTTCAATAAAGTCGTACATACGATGACGCTTATTGTTGTATTCTTTGTTGCGGTGCTGACGATTGCAATCATTAATAATACCATTCAGCTTGTTATTCAGAACCAAAAGGAAGAAATTGAGATTATGCGGCTTATGGGGGTAAGCAATTGGTATATCAAGATACCGTTGATTTTGCAAGGGGCTATTTACGGATTTGTGTCGGCTCTGTTGGCATTAATTCCTCTGAATGTCGTTCAACGATGGCTGTTGAATGCTCATGAATATTTTATGGTACCGTCTCCGATTCTTGCGGCAAATATTGTTACCTTTACGTTATTTGTGATAGCTATCGGTTTTGGTGCAGGCGGAAGTATGCTCTCAATTAAAAAACATTTGCGAGTTTAATATTTGCACAGAAAAATATTTGTGATAAAATAAGTACATACAAATTAGTAAATACGGAAAAGTGGCCGAGTCGGCTGAAGGCGGCACCCTGCTAAGGTGTTATGTGGAGTAATCTGCATCATGGGTTCGAATCCCATCTTTTCCGTATTTTTTTTTGTGTTTTTTGAAGTTTTTTGTGGATGATACGGAAAAGAGTTCTTCGAACCCTGTAATTTGCTCAGTAATCGCAAATTACGGGTTAGCTTTGCAT
>CAZOGS010000207.1:0-1863 GCA_964579375.1 uncultured Muribaculaceae bacterium | reverse complement strand
TATTACAACAGTATTTAGACAGAAAGTAGGTCAAAATGGCAAACAGCACAAATAACGACAACATCATCGAAACAATTGATGAACACGGACGTCACGTTAAGTTTGAACTTATCGACATAGTAGAAGTTGACGAAGTTGAATACGGTCTTTTATATCCCGTTGAAGGCTTTGACCCTGCAAATCCGAACAAACCTGGGGACAAAGTTGTCATTATGAGATTAAAACAAGACGGTGAAGATTTCATCTTCGAAAAAATCGAAGACGATGCAGAATTTGACAAAGTTGCAGATTACGTAGCTGAAGTTACGGAAGCACAACTTGCAGAAGACGCAAATAACGAAAATTAATCAATTTTCTTAAAAAATATTGCTCCGTATGCGGGCAAGGAAATTTTCAGAGGGGTTTTTTCGTCGGAAATTAGTTTTTCCGAATTAAGGAAAAGCCCCTCTCCACCGTATTTTTCATTATCAGTATTTAAAATTTCTTTCCATTTTCCGACAGGAAATGAAATTACATAGTTTTTCAAATAAGAAACATCAGAGAAATTTTTCACGGTATAGACTTCATCCGCACAAGATTTACACTCTGCGGCATGAACCCAAGAAATAGGATGAGAAACCGTATCTACAACTTCTCCGTCTTGCAATGCCTGAAAATCAGCGTTAATTTTATTTAAATCTTTTACTAATTTTCCCGTATTATGTAAATCTTTCAAGTATTTGTCACAATATCTTATATTACCTATTTTAGAGTCTTTTAAGGCTTCCAAACCGGGTTTGTAACCTTTTGTTTCAAGGTATTTTTCATAACCGGATGAAAATTCACGGAAGAACTTAAAATAAGTCATTTCGCCCCATTCATCACCTTGAAATACCATTTTAGGCCCGGGACTCGAATAAATTGTTGCAACCGCAAGACGATACATTTTTAAAGATTTGCGATAGGCTTGTTTTAATGAGGGAACTGTTGTTTTTAACGACAAATAATTTTGTTTTGCAAATTCCGCAAACTCACTATCCGTCATCTTTTCGAGTTCACCTGTCATAAGTTTTTTCAAAATCATATGCGAAACATGAGCAAATTCTTGTTCACGTTTATTCTTATAATTTTTAGGAATATTTTTATAAATATCAATTTGTTTTGCAAAAATTTTTGTAATTAAACGGGTGCCGTCAATATTACCGATTTCATCGTGGCTCATTGCATATTTCACACGATGTTTTGAATTTTTCATAACACGGTCAAAAGAAGTAATGCTTTTCGGGTAGCCGTTCCAATATTCAAGCATTAAAGCCGCAATTTGTTTATGATAAGGAAAATCCCATTCCGAATCAAAATTTAATGCATCAAGAGAACAATTATTTTCCATGATTTTGTTAATAAAACTTCTGTGATTTCTTAAATTTTCAGCTTTTTCATCGATTGGGAAAGGAGAAGTTACACGATTATCGTTTTCTCTTGCATCTTCGGCAATCAAAAAAGCATCGTTAACATGATAGTGCAACTCTGCCGCAATCAACTTCATCGTATAGTCGGAACGCATGTATTTTGTCAAATCAAAACGCAAACCGTCACAATGGTAATTCACGAGCCAATTTAGAGCGGCATTTACGATAAATTTTCTTGCGTGTTCGTAATTTTCACCTTCATAATTAAACTTTAACCCAAACTCGTTACAACCGTCAGTATAAGGTCCTGCGTTGTTTATATCAACCATATCGGGTCCAAAATGATTAGGCACAATATCCATTATTACATTTAAATTCAAAGAATGTGCATAATCTATCAAAGATTTTAAATCGTCGGGAGTTCCGTATGTATTATTCGGTGCAAATTTATCAACACCGTCATAGCCCCAATTAT
>CAZOGS010000206.1:0-1873 GCA_964579375.1 uncultured Muribaculaceae bacterium | reverse complement strand
CCATTTTGCGAAGTTCGGGAACTTGCATAAATCTGTTTTCATAAAGACTTTCCGTAATGATGCTGACGCCGTCCGCTACCGTCAACAAAGCCATTCCTAATGATTGCAAATCGGTCGGAAATCCGGGGTATGGCTGTGTTACGATGTTTAAAGCCTTCAATTTTTGGTTACAACTTACTTCAAAAGCGGTCGGTTCGATTAATTTAATCTTTGCTCCCATTTGAGTAAGTTTTGACGTATAGAATGTTAAGTGTGACGGATTGATATTTCTGATAATACCTTTGCCCTTTGTGGCAATAAGTGCCGCCATATACGTTCCCGCTTCAATTCTGTCGGGAATTGTCGTGTATTCTATGCCGTGAAGCTGTTCTTCTTTTACTCCGTTGATAACAATTTCCGAAGTACCTGCTCCGTTAACGTCCGCCCCCATTGCGTTTAGGAAGTTTGCCAAGTCAACAATTTCCGGCTCTTGTGCCGCATTTTGAATTCTCGTTGAACCTTCCGCCAAAACTGCCGCAAGCATTAAGTTTTCCGTTGCTCCGACTGACGGAATATCTAAGTAAATATCCGTTCCCGTTAATTTTGCTGCGTGTGCGTGAACGTATCCGTTTTCGATTTTTATTGTCGCACCGAGGCTTTCAAGTCCTCTGATGTGAAAATCAACACGTCTTTCTCCGATTGCACATCCTCCGGGAAGTGCTACAATTGCTTCTTTACAACGTCCTACCAAAGCACCTAAAACAATGAACGATGCTCTCATTCGGCTTACAAATTCATAACCTGCCACGATACTCGTTAATTCTCTCGTATCAATGGTTACACTTTTTTCAACTTTGTCATAAGAGGTTTTTGCCCCTAAACCGCCAATTACGCTAAGCATAATTGTTACGTCGGTCAATTCCGGTACGTTATAAATTTTAGTGACATCCTTCGCAAGGAGCGTTGCCGCCATTAATTTCAAAACAGCGTTCTTTGCTCCGCTGATTGAAACATCACCGCCTAATTGTTGTCCCCCCGATATAATAAGTTTTTCTGCCACCTTAAGCCTCTATTTTTCCATTCTGTTACTAAAATAATACTATATTGTAATACTTTAAGTCACAAATGTTAACAAATGTTACTAAAATTTTTTATTTGTTAAAATTTCCCCCGAAAAGGGCATGTCCCCGTTTAATTATTACACACACTATTATCCTTATTTACATAAAAATTTCTATCCTATATATGATTGATTTTAAAATTTATGTTATAATATTGACCCGATTAAAAATATTTACAATGTTGCGTGGAGGTTAAAATGACAAACGAAGAATTGTTAAAAAAAGCGGCAGAAGCAGCAAAGAACGCATATTGCCCCTATTCAAAATTTAATGTAGGTGCTGCAATTGAATACGAAAACGGTAATGTTTACGTAGGTTGTAACGTTGAAAACGGAAGCTATACAGTCGGAATTTGTGCGGAAAGAAACGCTATTTCTTCTGCAATTGCTTTGGGCGAAAAAAGCAAATTAATGAAGGTTGCGATTTATTCTCCGAATACGAAATTATGTTGGCCCTGCGGAGCTTGCCGTCAATGGTTCTGTGAATTTGACCAAGGTCAAGGAATGAAAATCATTGTTGAAGATAAAGACGGAAAACCTGCTGAATTTACGGTTGATGACCTCGTTCCTCATCGTTTTGAATTAATTCCGTAACAATAAAACAATATTTTCTCAAATATGATATAATTTTTTTAGATTTGAGAAAAAAATGGCTGAGCAAGATATAGATTACGAAAAAATTAAGGAATATCTGAAAAAATTAAAACAATCGGATACTCCGAAGGAAATTAAAAATTTCCAAAATGAAATTATAACGGAAGCAGTCCCCCTTGT
>CAZOGS010000205.1:0-1888 GCA_964579375.1 uncultured Muribaculaceae bacterium | reverse complement strand
GGATATTATAAAGCATTAAACTTCAAAAGGAGGGATTTCCTTTGATGAATGAAAATACAGTAACACAAAAACAAATCGGCAAGATAACATATTTTATTCGTTCCTCGCCAAGCGACAATGCAAAAGACACATTGGATAAAAAGGTTGAGAAACTTATTATAAAAGACATCAGGCAAAACGCCGAAAACGGCAGATTTACAAAATAAGCATTGACGGTCAAAGATATAACGCGTTATAATGTATGCAGGTACATTACAGTTGTTTGTTTGGCTGTCTTACGAAAGGAGTTTTTATTTATGAAACAGTCAGACAAAATAACAGCTTTATATTGCAGATTAAGTCAGGAGGATTTGCGGGCAGGCGAATCCGAAAGCATACAAAATCAAAAACTGATTTTACAAAAATATGCGGACGAACACCACCTAATCAATACAAAATTTTTTGTTGACGATGGCTTTTCAGGTGTGAGCTTCGAACGAGAAGGGCTTCAGGAAATGCTGCACGAAGTAGAATCCGGCAATGTTTCAACGGTAATCACAAAAGATTTGTCAAGACTTGGGCGTAACTACTTAAAGACGGGTGAACTTATTGAAATTGTATTCCCCGAAAACGGCGTCAGATATATTGCTATCAATGACGGTGTAGATACGGCGAGAGAAGATAACGAATTTACACCGCTCAGAAATTGGTTTAATGAATTTTATGCCAGAGATACGAGCAAGAAAATCCGTGCCGTTAAACAGGCGAAAGCTCAAAAGGGCGAGAGAGTAAACGGCGAAGTTCCCTACGGTTATATAGCCGACCCGGAGGACAGAAACCATTTGCTTCCCGATCCCGAAACCGCTCATATTGTTAAAAAAATCTTTGAATTGTATGTGAAAGGTTTAAGAATGTGCGAAATTCAAAATTGGCTGCGTGATAATCAGGTCTTGACCGTATCTGAATTAAGATACAGACGGACAGGCAGTGCAAGGCACCCCAGACCTCAATTAGGCTTAATCTATAATTGGCCGGATAAAACAATATACGATATTCTTACCCGTAAAGAATATTTAGGTCATACCATTACGGGAAAAAGCTACAAGGTTTCCTATAAGTCGAAAAAGACAAAGAAAAATCCCGTTGATAAGCAGTATTTCTTTGCAAATACGCACGAGCCTTTGATAGATCAGGAAACTTTTGATTTGGCACAAAAACGAATTGCAACAAGAACAAGACCTACGAAAGTTGATGAAATCGACATCTTTTCAGGTATTTTGTTCTGTGCGGACTGCGGATATAAAATGTATGTTATGAGAGGCGGTAAAACGCTTGACAGAAAACATTCTTACACCTGCGGAAATTACAGAAACAGGGCAAGGCAAAACACCTGCTGCACAACGCATTATATTCGTAAAAGCGTACTTTGCGAGCTTGTTTTGGCAGATTTGCAAAGGGTAATGTCTTATGTCAAATCTAAAGAAAAGGAATTTATCCAAACGGCTACCGAATACGGAAACAAAGAGGCAGAGAAAGAATTTGAATCCGACCGAAAGGAATTGAATTGTGCAAAACAACGCAATAAAGAGCTTGAAGTTATATTCCGAAAACTTTATGAAGATAACGCTTTGGGCAAACTTTCGGATAAGCAGTTTGTTTCTCTTACTTCCGGCTATGACGAGGAAAAAGAACAGCTTGCGTCAAAAATACGAAAATTGGAAAACAAAATCAATTCTGCGGTTGAAAGCAGAAAAGATGCCGGTAAATTTGTTCAGCTGGTAAAAAGCTATACCGAAATCAACGAATTAACATACGAGAATGTTCACGAATTTATTGACCGTATTTTAATTCACGAATTGGATAAAGAAACAAACACCCGGCAAATTGAAATATTTTATAACTTTGTAGG
>CAZOGS010000204.1:0-1916 GCA_964579375.1 uncultured Muribaculaceae bacterium | reverse complement strand
TTTACAGGGGCATTTCGAATGCTTGCCGTAAGCAAGAATGAATTTAACTTATATTCGGGATTAGGCAAACCAGCATCGGACATTTCTCTATAAATTCTATCTACGCCTTCGCCAAATTCTTGTACATAGTTGTGCTCGTGCAAAAACTCCGCAATTTTAGGATTGCGAGAGAAGTGCATTTCTCTCATATTGTTTATTCTTATTGAACAGCAAGCAATTGGTTTACATCGACCAAAATAATATTCCCTTCATTGTGAGATCTTTCTTTGACCGCATCGGTAAACCCGGATAAAGAAAACAAGTAATAATACGATGTTCCACTTGGGTTTAGTTTTGACTGCAATTTTATCAATTGTCCCATGTCAAACGGTGCATTTGTAAATTTACATTCACCTATTATATAAGTGTCATTTTGACCTTTGCCTAAAACGTCTATTTCTTCGCTTGTAGTTACTTTTTTACCATTATCGTCTTGCTTCGTAACTTTGCCCCACCATCTACCGAATTCAGTAAATACAACGGGAAGTTCGCCTCTTTCATTTGCAATATACAAATACTCAATAGCAACGTTTTCAAAGGCTTTTGATGCAAAATTATGCAAATTATCCTTTATGAACATTTTCCAAACAAGATCTGTCGAACCCTTTTCAAGCAAAGATATATTTGAATAACAAAAGGCATACCAAAAGCGGAAAAAGTTATCCGTCAAAACATATATTCCTTTGTTTTGTCCAACAGTCTCTTTGGCTTTTGAAAGAGCAGGCGTTTCTTTTTTCAAAATGCCGAGATTTGTAAGATTTTTAATATAGACACTTAACGTTCTTTGCTCAATAAGTGTTTTAGTAAGTATTGCATTGTATTCTGTATTTCCTAATGCAACCGCCTCAATTACAGTATTATAAGTAGAAGGTTCTCTCAACTCCTCATGCAACAAGAACTCCACTTCGTTATATAAAATTGAACCACGACGTAGTATTGTGTTTTTGATATTTTCCTCTATGGATTTTTCATTATCGAACTGTTGCAAATAATGTGGAATTCCACCGAGAATGGAATACGCTACAATTTTATCTTCATTAGAATAATTCGGGAAAAACTTTATTGCATCCGTATACGGCAAAGGTTCCAATTTATATATTCCTGTCGTCCTACCGTAGAGCGGATTTTTATATCCGAGTATTTCATCCTCAATAAAGCTCATTGAACTACCAGAAAGAATAATCATAATGTTCTTATTCTTCAAGGTGTGATCCCACAAATTTTGCAAAATAGATGGAATGCTTTTGTTGTTTTTTACCATATACGGAAATTCATCGATTACAATAATTAGCTTTTTATCACTCTCAATCTCCGTCATGGCAGAAAAAGCCTGCTCCCAATTTTTGAAGGTATCTAAAAACTTAAATTGTTCCGGAGCATAAGATATGATAGCATTAGAAAACGCTTGTAATTGCACACTATCTATACATTCTTTAGCCGAATAAAATATATTCGGTTTTTTGTCACAAAACCTTGTAATTAGTTCCGTCTTGCCTACACGACGGCGACCATAAAGAACAATCATTTCTGCATGATTGCTGTTATATGCGTCATTCAAAAATTTTAATTCTTGTTCCCTGCCTATAAACATTTTAGCACCATCCTTTTTAACAAATCAAAATTTGTCAAATCGTAATTTGTATTTTTATTATACTCAAATATAGCTGGCTTGTCAAGAGTATATCAATAAGGAAAAACAAAAAGTTTTGTCTAAATTACGAACAATAGCCGAACGACTTATTGTTACACATTTTTAACTGTTTTTACGCACAAGTCAGAAGAAGTCAGCCTTTTCGTGTCGATTTGGTTAAAAAATTAGGTTATTGGATTCTTTTTTAGTGGTGAAGATTGTATCAGAAAAGCACTTGTGGTCAAGG
>CAZOGS010000203.1:0-1926 GCA_964579375.1 uncultured Muribaculaceae bacterium | reverse complement strand
TTAATTATTGCTATTTTCATAAATCATTTCTCTTATATAATTGCATAACATATTTTTCTTTACCAAAAGTTTCAATTTTTGTATATTTTTCTTCGACAAACTGACAAAACTGCTTGCCGTAATCTTCACAAATAAATCGTTTCCCGTAATCATAAGTATCTCTGTTATTTAAAATAAAATACTCCGGTTTCGTTAATGTAAAATGTTTAATTACAAATTCTTCCCCAAATGTTTCAAAATACATAGGCGTTAAACTGTCAAATATGTTGTCGGCGGTACGTCCCGTTACAAAATTCAAGTACATCGTTTCAGGGATAACAACAATTTTATCCGTCGGATTTGTGTTTGCCCGAATATATTCAGTTGCTTCATTAAGAGTATTTGCAACTTGCGGATGAACAAAAACACTATTTGTGTTTTTAACAAAACTATTTGTGTTTTTTGCTGAAACATGCAATAAACCTTGTGTTTTAGGAATTAGAGTAAGAACCGATTTTGTTCCGCATAAAATCAAAATTCCCGCTAAAAGAAAAGCCATAAAAGTTTTCACGGAGGTTTTTACTTTTTCGTTTTCCGAAAAATCAACATTATATAAAAAAGCACATATCGAAAGTAAAACCAAAGGCATCGTATAAGTTCCGTAAACATCCATATTTATTGAAAAAAATGTTTTAAAAGAGAATAAAATTGAGGAACACATAAAGATGTATAAAGGTTTGTTTTGCATAATTTTTTTCAGAAAAACACAAAATACGGCTGCGTTTATCAGAGCAAAAAGAGAATATCCGCCCGTACCGACGTAAAAAAGCCCTGTTAGAGCAAAAGCACCTATCAAACCGATTAAAAATTTATCCGATTTGCACATCAATTTTGCAAAAGTTAAAACCGCTCCAATTGCGAACAATATGGCTGTTTTAATTAAACTTAAAGCAAAAATCGAAAAATTTGGGCAGGCACCCGTAAAATTTGAATAAAAATATTTCAATGAATGAGTTTTTCCGATTGCATTAATGAGGGCGAACGCTTCTTGCAAATCCGCCGTTCCCATCCCCTGAAGGAACAAAATACCTAACGAAACAAACGGTATGATTGCCATACAGGCAAAAGAAACAAATACATTCAGCGTTGAAATTTTTTTGTTAATCAAAATATAAAGTGCGATAAATATTGCATATAAAAAGAAATCGTACTTGCAAGCGATGGCAAAACCGCACAAAAGGCAAGCTAAATAGGCGTATTTTGGTTCATCATTTCGAGCAAACTTTACGGCGAAAAGCAAAGAGCCTAAAAAAGCCGTCAAGCCGTATGTCAGAGCAAAAGAATAGGGAATTGTATAATTAAATGTTCCAAGAGAGCAAACTCCGACAATCAATGGAATTGAGGCAAATTGCCAAACCCCTTTTTCGCCTGTCAAATCTGTTTTTTCGCTTGTCGAATCTGCTTTTTTGGATGAATTTTTCACGGGAAAAACTTCGCCGCAAATCAGCATAAACAGCCAAATTATAAGCGTACAATTTAAAATCCCCGCAACTCTCAACGGCAGTAAACTTGCTCCAAAAATAAAATATAGCAAAGCATTGATTTGATAAGCCAAAGCACCGTAAATATTTACAATATCCTTGTATAAAACCTCTCCGTTTACCATGCGAAGCGGGATGTAAAGTTCACGCCCCGTATCGATTGCGGGATTAAGCTGAAAAAAAGAAGCCGCAAACGCAATAAGAAAGGTTAATATCAAAAAATATTTCGGTGAAATTTTCAAAAGATTTTTCATACCTCAATGATACCCGATTTTGCGGTAATTGCAAAATTGTTATATATTGTTTCTTAATTATCGAAAGGAAGTGAGAGTTGCGGTATTTCCGGAGTTTGACGACCGGCTTTTCTTTTGCCCGATAAATCTTTTTGAAATTCTTTTTGCATTTC
>CAZOGS010000202.1:0-1931 GCA_964579375.1 uncultured Muribaculaceae bacterium | reverse complement strand
TGCCATTTTATATTCCTTTACTTTCTATCCGTTAAAAGGGGATTTCTTCTTCGCCGATTAAATCATCCGAAAAATCTTCTTCAGCGAATTTTGCTATCTGTTTTGGAGTTTCACCTTTCGATGACGAACCTCCGATTTTTTCAAACGATGCGAGTTCAAGTTCCATAACTCTCTTATCATCACCGTTTTCATCTTTAGCAGCTCCAATTCTTAACTTACCGTCTGCAACAACTCTGTCACCTTTAGAAAGAGTTTGTTCCGTCATTTCGGCTGCTTTTCCCATGGAAATTACTCTTATCAACAAATCATCATTTCCGTCAACTTGAAGTGTGAAAAATGTGATTGCGATATTATTTTGAGTAAATCTTTTTTCGGGATCACGGAATACCGTACCCGAGAATGTTGCTTTACAAACCGTCATTCCCGCCTACGCTTTTACTTTTGAAAGTTCCATAAACATCATTCTTACGATGTTTTCGTTCAATCTCAATTGTCTGTTAAATTCCGATACTTTTGAACCTTCTAATTCAAGCTTCACGATAACTTGATATGCATCTCTGTAATTGTCGATGTCATAAGCAAGCTTCTTTCTGCCGTTCAAATCTGTGTCGATTACTTTTCCGCCCAATGCAACAACTGAATCAGCGATTTTGTTTACTACATTTTGTACATCTTCTGAATCAATATTAGGCTTAATCATTAATAATAATTCGTATGCTTTCAATTTGTTTCTCCTTGAAAATTAACATTATTCAAAAAAAATGTAACATGAACATTTTTTTATTTCAATTATATTTTATAAATCTTCATATATTACGGCTTTTTAAATAAAATTCAACAAAATTTTTATTCACTGTCTTTAATAATGAAAATCAAAAAATTGCCTCTTTCTATCACTACTGCAAATCGACCTTGATTTGTCTGAACTGTTAGGCAAAAAATCAATTTCCGTTTGAGTTTTTCAGAAAAAATATTAAACAGTCGGGTAATATACGAAACTATAAAAAAATTATATGATTTAGTTTATTTATATGGACAATCGCTTATGCTTATTTACTTATCGCTTCTCGGACTCATCCTTTTACTCTTCACTGTTTGTGTACTGCTCGGTGCAAAACTTAAATCCATTACGAAAAGACAATCCGATTTTTCACTCTCTCAAAAAGAAAATCTGCTCAAATACAATGCTCAAAGGTCTTTTTTCGCAACGATAGTTCACGATTTAAAAACGCCTATCGTTGCCCAACTACGAAGTCTTTCGCTCCTTATTAACGGAAATTTCGGATCCGTCAACGAAGAACAAAAGGAAATATTAAAACTCACCGAAGACTCCTGTAAATATTCTCTTAAATTAGTGACCGCCATTTTAGACTCTTATAAATTAGATTGCCAAAAACTGAATTTGAACAAATCTTCTTTCGATATGATTTCATTGATTAATTCCTGCATCGATGAAACAAATTTACTTGCCTCCGAAAAAAATCAAAATTTTATATTCTCGCCCGCCGACACCAATTGCACAATTTTTGCCGATTTCTTCCAACTAAAACGTGTAATTCTAAATTTACTCTCAAATTCCATAACTTACGGATTTAAAAACTCCTCAATTTCCATAAATTATCAACAAAATCAAAACTTTGCGGAATTTTTTATCTCAAATCAAAGCGATGTTATTTCAAAAGAAGAATTGTCTTATCTGTTTGACAAATTTGCACAAAAAATCGAACACTCTCATTTCAACGCCTTAGGCTCAAGGCTCGGGCTTTATCTGTCAAAACAAATCATTACGCTGCACGGCGGTGAAATTTATGCAAAATGTACCGACGACGGAATTTGTACCTTCGGCTTCATTTTGCCCGTTGAAAAAACAGCACTTACCAACTAACATCTTTTCTGAGATAGTCCATGTTTCCTTTGGTTACGACCCAAGC
>CAZOGS010000201.1:0-1959 GCA_964579375.1 uncultured Muribaculaceae bacterium | reverse complement strand
GAAGTTGATGCAAGTTTGGACGTTATAAACAGAGAAAAATTTGCATTAATGATAAAAGAACAATCAAAAAATACGCAATTTATAGTAGTTAGTCATGACCAATCTGTGATAAAATCAGCAGATAGAACGGTAGGAGTAACTCAAAAAGAAAAGGGTGTGACGAAAGTCACAGGTGTACTGAACAATTAAGGAAAAACGTATGACTAATACGGCTGAAAATTTCTATAAAACAAGTAATAAAGTCAATGACGACGATATTTTTGCAATCGAGTCGCCCGAAGAAGCGACGGACGGTATCGCACTTCTGGTTTCAATGGCAAAAACAGGCAAAATTGACCCGTGGGACATTGATATCGTTGACGTTGCGGATAAATATCTTCTTCAAATGGCTGAAAAGAAAGCTTCAAATTTGAGAAATACGGGCAGAACAATTTGGCTTGCCTCTGTTTTGTTAAAGCTGAAATCTAATGTTCTTGTCGGTTTAGACCCTATGGACTTTGAGTCCGTAATGGCACAAGAAGATTTTGAAGAATATAACGACGATTTTGAACCGGAATATGAACAACCGATTAGAAAAAATAACGTTGTTTCTATCAACGAAGCTCTTAAAAGACGTCTTAGCACAAGAATGAACCGCAAAAGAACGGTTACCTTGAAAGACTTGATTAAACAATTGAAGTTCTATGAAGAACTTGATAAAAAACAAGCCATCAAAAATACCTTGGAACGTGCGAAAAGACGTGCAGTCCGCTCGTATGAAAATCTCTCGACAAGTCAAATCGTAAACCTTGCGGCAGAAGACCATATCAAAAAGAATATTGCAATTTTGAAAACGAAATTGGAACAAATTTTCTTGCAAGATGCAAAAGTTGAACTTAATGATTTGACTGAAATCGGCATGGACAGGTTGAATGCGTACCTTGCTTTGTTGTTCATTACAAGAGATACCGATATTGAACTTGTTCAGGAAGAATTTTACGGCGATTTGTATATCCAAAAAGAAAATAAATCGGAAGAAACGGTTGAAAACACCGAAGTTGCAATATCTCCGAGTATTTCAACAACAGTGGCAAACAAACAATCGGGCAATAAACAAAAGAAAAATAATTCTTTTGTTGCCTATGAATTACAAGGAGGCATGCGTAATAACGTTGTAAGCACGCCACCTGTTAAAGAGGCGGTGATTGCATCGTGAGTTTAAAGTCGAGAATTGAAACCGTCCTTTTCGTAACAGCCCGTTCGGTAACCATTAAAGAAATAGCAGAAATTTTAGGCGAAGAAGAACCCACAATCGAAGAAGCAATGCTTGATTTGATTATGGACTATTCTTCACGTGAAGGTGCTTTGGAAATTAATGACGAAAACGGATATATTTTGCAGGTTAAAGAGGATTATTCCGATATTGTTGAAAAACTCTGTCCCGTCGAGCTTTCGGGTGCGATTTTGAAAACATTGACGATTATCGCTCTCAAAGAACCGATAAGACAAACAGACCTTAAGGAAATGCGTGGAGCAAGTACTTATGAACACGTCAGCGAACTTGTAAAGCAGGGCTTTATTAAAAGAACAAAGGATAAAAACGGGCGTTCGTTTAATCTTCATACAACTCAGAAATTTCATGAGTATTTTCAGTTGCAAGGCGATACGGATTTGCTCCGGAAAATGATTGATACCGATGAACATTTAAAAGAAAATTAATCCTCTTTCAAAAAAAGAGGATTTTTTCTTGAAACCCTTGTTAACATTGGGTTTTTGTTTGTTGTGCCGGTATTGGTTGACATGGTGCAATGATTAGTTGACACTTTGCTTGTTTTGTTGTTGTGATGCCGTTTTTCGAACATTGTTAAAATTGTTAAGAAAATATTTTTACAAATTAACAAAAATTAATATATCTGTATGGTTTACTTTTTGAAAAAGATTATTAAAATAGAAGAGCATAAGTCAAGAGAGGGAGGAAAA
>CAZOGS010000200.1:0-1962 GCA_964579375.1 uncultured Muribaculaceae bacterium | reverse complement strand
AAGCTTCTCTGCTTCAAATTTTTATGGTTTTGAGTGCGGAAAGAGTTATATCAAATTGCCGTGAGTATCGGTTCCGCCGGTTTTTATCAAATTCAGTTTATCTGCAATTTTTTTCACGGTATCTGCCGTATGAAATTTTACGACAGCTCTATGGCGACGGTAGGGGTAATAACATTCAAGTCCGTCGAGTCCGATTTTGACCATGCTTTTTACAAAGTGTTCGTGATTTATTGTCCAACAGCAGGCGGAGTGGGCAAGAACCGCAATTCCTCCCGCTTCATGTATTGCTTTTATCAATTTGGGAACATTTCTTCTTGAAAAAATTCTTACGACATCTTTTTCGGTATCGGGTTTGTTTTTTGCGATGAAAGGTTTTAGGGCTTCAGAACGGAGGTCAAATCCATAGGCAAGCAGATGGAGAAAAATTCCCCGATACCAACAGTCAAATTCAATCCCTGTAATGATTTCCGGATATTCATCAAGATTTATCAATTTATAACCGTCTAATGTGTTGTGGTCACAGATAGAAAACTTTTCTAATCCTTTTGCTCTTGCTTGTTTAACAAGTTCATCCGCCGACAGTTTTCCGTCAGAAGCGTTTGAGTGCAGATGAAAATCTGCTTTTTCCCAATAATCTTTTTCATTGTATGTATCAAATAATCTTTTTATGCTATCTTTTGTTTCGTTCATAGTGTATAATTTTCTCAAGATGACATTATTATAATACAAGAAATAGAAATTATGGCGAAAAAATCCGAAAACAGAATAATAATGACTTTAAATATTTTTAAAGACGGAGTTCTTTGGTATTGCAAATATCTTGATGTTTTGTTGAAATATATGTTATTTCCCGTATTTGGGCAACTTTTAGGGCTTGCTCTTATATTTACGGCAAACTATTTTTTCATTGTAAACATCCCGCATCTTGTGAAGCAATATCCGATTTTAGACAGCATTCCTTTAGTATTTACTCTGCTTTTGATATGTGTTTTCCCCGGATTTTTGGTTTTTTGTAAAGCCTTTTATGATTACATAATTGCAATGGGGTCATTAAACTCGATGGCTTATGTTTCTCGTGGAGAAAAAATGAAAAATAAGCCTCTTGATACAAAAACACATGAAGACGTTTTAAAGAAAAGATTGGGCAAATATATAGTTCTTGTTTTATTGTTTTCGCTTTTCGGATTAGTCGGAACATTTCCACTGTTTATTATTCCGTTTGCGATTTTGTTTGTATATTGGTGTTTGGTTTTTCAAGTTTTTATGCTCGAGGAATCAACTTCGCCCGTCGGAGCTTTTAAACGCAGTTTTGAGCTTGTAACAACAAATTTTGGCATAACGTGTTTGTTATTAGCACTTTCCGTGGTTGTAACTTATTGGATTTTGCCGAATTTAATTGTTTGGGCATTTGAAAAAGCAAGTGCGATAAACTTCTTGGCATATCCCATCCATAAATATATAGAAATTTTACCTATTCAAGATTTGATTAATACCGTAATAGGTTCGGCAATGAGCGACATACCTTTAGATGTTCCGCCGGTTTCTTTTGACATAAATTCAGTGTTTAACGTTCACGAGTTTGCCTGCGGTATTGTTCGTTCTCTCATCGGACTTTCCGTAATCGGGTTGCTTTTGCCGATAAGATGTTGTTGGTTTACTTTGCTTTATAAAACTTTTGATTTTGAAAAAGGTGAAGAATTAAGAAAAACCGACTACAAAAAAGAGTATAAAAACAGAAGTAAAAAAGGCTGATATGTTCATTTGCAAAAAATGTAAAAAAATTGATAATTTTGATTTAATGCTCAGTCGGTCGTATGACGGCAGAGGAAAAGTCGAAAAAGTTGTTGCACATAACGGAAAAATCATGATAAAAGTTGATGATTATACATTTGTTCCCGATTTGGATTTTATGAATAATTATGCGGTTTGCGGTTATTGTGGCGGAATTTATTGCTGGGGATA
>CAZOGS010000199.1:0-1963 GCA_964579375.1 uncultured Muribaculaceae bacterium | reverse complement strand
GGTCCTGTTAAAATCATAAATTGAGTTTCATCATGATTTTTTGTATTTGCCTGCAAATTTAAGTCATTAGGCACATATTTTCCCATCGGCAAAATCTTTTCAATAACAGGATGTCGACCGTCTTTGATACAAATTTCGCCGCCGTCGTCAATAATCGGACGGACATAACCGTTTTCCGCCGCAACAGTCGCAAAAGAAAGCAAAACATCAATCGTTGCAAAATCGTGAGCAAGATTTTTTATTTTGTCTGAAAATTCACGGGCGTACTCCCTCATATCCGTAAAAATTTTGTATTCGGTTTCGGTTGATTTGTATTTCGCTGCAGAAACTTCCGTTTCAAACTTTTTCAAATCTTCCGTAATAAATCTTTCCGCATTTGTCAATGTTTGGCGTCTTATATAATCTTGCGGCACGAGTGAAAGATTTGAATTTGTAACTTCGATAAAATAGCCGAAAGTCTTACTGTAACCTATTCTTAGATTTTTGATACCCGTTCGTTCTTTTTCGGCTGCTTCCGTTTCGGAAAGTTTCTTTTCTCCGCCGTCTAAAAGTTCCCTATAATAGTCAAGTTCCCCGTTTATACCCTCTTTAATAATTCCGCCGTCTTTAACTCCGACAGGAGCATCTTCCTTGATTGTTCGGTCAATAATGTTGGCAAAATCCATTAATTCATCAATATCTTCTGAAATTTTTAAAGAATTATTATCATATCCTGCTAAAATTTCATTAATTTGAGGAAGAAGCAAAAGAGAATCTTTTATCGCAAGAAAATCTCTCGGATTTGCGGTAGAATTACTCATTTTGACAGACAAACGCTCAATATCGTAAACTTTTCCGAGCAAAGCGGAAAGCCTTGATGATAATGATGAATTTTGAAGCAAAACATCGACGGCATCAAGCCTTTCGTTAATTTTATTCGGGTCTTTCAGCGGCTGAGTAATCCATTTTTTGAGCAATCTCGACCCCATATTCGTCTTAACTCTGTCAATTGCCCATAACAAGCTTCCGTATTTTGATTTATCACGATTTGTATACAAAAGTTCCAAATTGCGGGCAGTATTGATATCCATTGACAAAAATTCCGACAAATTATAAGAATGAATTGTGTCAAATTTCGGCAAAGCGGAAAAACAAGTTTGCTTTAAATATTCCGCAATCGCACCTGCGGCTCTAAAACCGACTTTAAACTCGGAATAGCCAAAAGCTTCCAATGACTCTGTCTTGAACAATTCTTTAACATTTTTGTCGGCATAATTTTGTTCAAAAACAGCCAAAGAAACCTTTGAACAATTGTAATTTAAGTAAACTTGCTCCGGCAAATCAAATTTTTCATCGGGAACAATTTGAAACGGCAAAACCTTTTGTTTCTTAATTGGGGCAATAATTTCGGAAGGCTTTATTCTTGCAAGTTCGGCAAGGATTTCAGTCAAAGAACCTTTTGTAACGAAAAATTCACCCGTTGTGATATCGGTATAAGCAAGCCCGAATGTTTTATTATCCTCAATCAAAGCCGCAAGATAATTGTTCTTGTCCGATTTTAAAAGAGAAATTTCATTAACGGTTCCCGCCGTGATAACCTGCGTAACTTCCCGTTTAACAAGCCCTTTGGCAAGAGCGGGGTCTTCCGTTTGGTCACATATTGCGACCTTGTAATTTTTTTCAAGCAACCTCGGAAGATAATTGTCAACAGCCTTTGCCGGTATTCCCGCCATCGGAATTTTTCCCAAAGCCCCGCCGTCACGTGCGGTTAATGTTATTTCAAGAGCTTTTGAAATTTCGGTTGCATCCTCAAAAAAAGCCTCATAAAAATCACCCATACGATACATCAAAATTATTCCTTGATACTTTCGCTTAATATCAAGGTATTGTTTGAGCATGGGAGTTGCTTCGCTCAAATCTACATCTATGCTGTTTATGTTATTGATTTCTCTTTTTGTCATGTCTATACTAATTTTAGTCAAAC
>CAZOGS010000198.1:0-1981 GCA_964579375.1 uncultured Muribaculaceae bacterium | reverse complement strand
TTAAGCATACGAGCAGTCAATTTCTTGACTCTCGTATATTTTTTTACTGCCGCTATAAATTTGTCGGTTGAAATTGCTTTTTCCGATAAATCATCAAGCAGATTTTGAAGGCTGTTCATTCTCTCGGTAATTTCTTTTTGCTCATTCTCATATTTCACAGACATTTTCTTAAATCTGTCATCAGAGATTTTGCCGGATACATTATCCTCATATAACCGTTCAAACAATCTATCCAATTCTTTATCTCTTGCTATTAAGGTTTTTATTTCGCTTTGCCTTGCCTCTAACTGAAAGTTAAGCGCCTGTTTTGAATAGTCGCTAACCGCTTTGGTAAAAGCCTCTTCATGATGACAGGCAAATCGGGTTAATCTTCGGATTTCTCCCAAGACGACCTGTTCTAAGAAATCAACCCTTATGTAATGTGTGGTTGAGCATATTTTACGCTTACCTTGATTATGACCCGCACAATTGAAATATTTAATATCGGGGTTCTTCTGGTTGAAATGATAATTCAAATTACTGCCGCATTCCGGACATACAAGCAATCCTGAAAACATATTCTTTTCTCCGTCAGAAGTTTTACGCTTTCTGGTATTGCCACGCTTTAACTGTATTGTTTCAAATGTTGTTCGGTCTATAATCGGCTCGTGGACATCCTTGAACACTAATATGTCCTCAGGATTGTTTGCGTGCCGTTTCTTATTTTTGTAAGAAACCGAATAAGTCTTGAAGTTGATAACATCACCGCAATATTCTTGATGGGACAGAATTTTGCGAACGGTGGACTTATTCCAATGATACGGATCTGTAGTTTTTTGTTGACCTTTTCCTCCGGCTTTGCGAATGCCTTTGCTTCTGGCATATTCAACAGGTGTAAGAACCTTATCTAATGTTAATGCAACCGCAATTTCTTCAATACCCATATCGCTCATAGCCATTGAAAATATTTTCTTTACTACAAAAGCCGCCTCTTTATCAATTATCCACTTATATTGATTGTTTGGATCTTTGATATATCCGTAAGGCGGTGGACTTAACGGAATACCCGAACCACCCTTGACTTTATTGCTCATACGACGCTTTTTGCTTATATCTCTGGCATACCATTCGTTGAACAAATTGCGTATGGGGGTAAGTTCGTTTTCGCCCTCTTTGGTATCAACATTATCGGATACGGCAACTAATCTAACATTTAACGACGGAAAAAACTCTTCGGTCAGTCTGCCGACTTCTATGTAATTTCTTCCGAGACGTGATAAATCTTTTACAAATACCGCAGCCGCTTTTCCGAGTTTTAACTGTTCTAACATTCTGTTAAAGTCGGGGCGATTCATTGTAACACCGGATATTCCGTCATCGCCGAAAACAACTATGTTGGTATATCCTTTTTCTTTTGCCACTTTTGTTAACAACTTCTTTTGATTACCGATACTGTAGCTTTCACCTTCCAATTCATCGTCGCGAGATAAGCGAACATATATAAATGCCGTTTTATCTCGACTGTATTTATTATTTGACTGTTTCATGTAACCTCCTTTCCGCAGTCAAATAAACAGTACCTTAGGTTGTACTGCGGCTGCTCACGAGGATGCTACATATCATCCACTTCATTACGCATCAACGAGAATAAAGCAGAACTTAGAGTCTTTGAATTATCTTCTTTAAACACAGGCTCTACAACAAATAAAATGTCATCTACTTTATAGTTTTGCTGTTGCGTTAATTCGTGATTGTTTTGCTGAATAAAATCTTTGTTATTTTTCATCGCATACCTCCAAGGCCACTCTGTATATACTTTGGCATCGGCAGGTATAATGCAAAACATTCAGCCGCACAATCTGAAACTCAGATTTGCCTTTAGTATAAACAGAATAGAAAATTTGTCAAATTTCGTTTTTGTGTTTTTGGAGTTTAAAAAGTTGAAAAGCCTTATTTTATCGGCAAAAAACAAATAAAAAATATTTTTTCATTTGTGTGAAAA
>CAZOGS010000197.1:0-1993 GCA_964579375.1 uncultured Muribaculaceae bacterium | reverse complement strand
CCGATTGATTTATTTAAAATTTTATCAATTTTCTTGGAATTCGGATATTTTTCAAGCTTAACCAAATTATTTTGGATTTTATCTTCAATCAGAACTCCGTTTTTGTCGAAAAGAACGTCGAGATAGCCCGCATTAGCGTTATCACTGCCTGCTTGAGTAATTATTACGGGCTCACAACGCAAAGATTTTACAAGATTTTTCTTAGAAACATCGTTATCTTCTTTATTGACACCGTTCAAGGCATCGTGTGTATGTCCGCCGATAATTATATCTATACCGCTTGTTTTTGAAGCTATTTGCAAATCACTGTCATACCCGCTATGACTCAACAAAATGATTTTATTCACACCTTGAGCTTCAAGTTTTTCGACTTCTTGATTTAAGATAGAAATTGTTTCATCGAGGGTCATCACGGAAACTTTATCATTCTTATCTTTTGCCCCGATATCCTTATCGGACGGACTTGTTCCCAAAATTGCAAAACGGGTGCCGTTTTCCATTAAAACCGTACTTTTTACGAGTTTTTTATCTTTCAATCTTTCCTGCAAAGGGTTTTTTGTCGGGACATCAATGTTTGAAACAACCGTAGTAAATTTTGCATTTTTCATATTGTCGGCATAAAAGCCCGAACCTGCATCATATTCGTGGTTTCCGGCAGTTGCATAATCCATTTTGAGAGCATTATAAATTTTTGTCATTGCGGAATTTCTGCCGATATCACCGCCGAGATACAAATCCCCCGCACCCACAGTCAAAGCAATTTTCTTGTTATTTTTCTTGAAATTATCATGAGCAGGCTTAAGTTTACTTACTTTTGTAACATTTCCGTGCGTGTCATTAATATAAAACACCGTCACCTGAGAATTTCCAAAGTTTTGCTGAGGAATAAAATCTTGCTGACAATAATCCATAACAACCTCTTTCCGATTTATTTTCTTTATAATAACCGATTATTTTATTTTTGAAAACAAATCATTTTCATAAATATAAATAGACAAATAAAAAATAAGTGCAAAATCGGGAAAGATTTTTATAAAATAAAACAAAAAATGGAATTAGAAAATTACATGTTAGACAATCTACGATTTTGTAAATAAGTATTAATAACTTCATTTTGGTTTAAAAATGTGCTAATATGTAAAATGTAATTATGCAAAATGAAACAAATTTAAACCAAATATTACAAAAAATTCCACATGGCACTGTGGTAACTTCGTCTTGGCTTGAAACGCAGGGCATTTCAAGAAGCCTTCGTAGTGCTTACAAGAAAAATGGATGGCTAAAATCTTTTGGCAACGGAGCATATTCAAAACTAAATGATAATGTAGAATTGGATGGTTCTGTGTATGCGTTACAACAACAATTAGACTTGTCTTTTCACTTGGGTGGAGTTTCTGCATTAGCGAAATTAGGGATAAATCATAATATTGCATTCAATAGGAAGGCATACATATATGGATATAGAGCAGAAAAAGTTCCTAATTGGTTTAAAGAGAATTATAGTGAAAATATAGAAATCATTAAGTCGGTATTTTTACCCAAAGAATTAGGATTGGTGGATTTTAATAACAAAGATTTTTCCATAAAAATTTCTTCTCAAGAAAGAGCTATATTAGAAATGCTGTATTTAGCTCCGGAAAAGAATAGCATTAAAGAAATTTATCAGTTAATGGAAACAATGTCTGTGTTAAAACCAAAATTATTGCAAGAATTATTAGAAAATTGTTCAAGTATCAAAGTAAAAAGAGTCTTTTTATATTTAGCAGATAAGTTAAATTATCCTTGGTTTAAGAAATTGGATATTTCTATAATTGACTTGGGCAGTGGAAAACGAACTATCGAAAAAGGTGGTAAATTAGACCCAAAATACAATATTGTCATTGGAAATATTGAGGAAATATGATTAAACAAGAGTATTTAAATCAAGTTAGTTTACTCGTTAAAATTTTGCCATATATTGCAAAAGAAGATTGTTTTGCTTTAAAAGGCGGAA
>CAZOGS010000196.1:0-1998 GCA_964579375.1 uncultured Muribaculaceae bacterium | reverse complement strand
TAACAAGGACACGAAATCTCAAAATATAGACATTTGAATAAATTTTTCTCTCTACTATATACGGACATTTGCCATATGCTTTGCGGGGGTGTTTTCTTAATTTTCATAAAAAACAAAAAATCCGTGTGAGTAGTAACGCGCGTTTAAGCGTTTTTCTTCACACGGATTTTCAATATCTGAGATTATTAAATTGTACTGTAATCAGCGCTTTCCATTTCTTGAATTTGCCGAGTAAGTTTTTTCATCTCTTTTATAATGAAAATGGATGTAATAAAGTTAGATACTCGTGAGAAAATAAGTAAAATCAAAAGTAAAAAGCGAGTTCGTTGAAGAAGTCCGAGAATTCGGACTTCTTCTGTTTTGCGTTCTTAGTCAAATATGTGATATGGTCGGTTGTAAGATAATTTGCGAGTTGAAGCATTTTGTTGTAAAATTTTTTCGGAAAGTTTAAATTCTATTTAAGTGTAAATAATTGTAAAAGCGGAGATGTTAAAATGGAAAAACAATTAAATGAAAATTTATTGACGACTTTTAAGAATTATCTTTATGAAGAAGAACGCAGTAAGGCAACGATAGAAAAATATTTGCATGACGTAAACGTGTTTTTCGAGTTTATGCAAGGAAAGTCCCTTGGAAAAACGGCAATTTTGGAATATAAAAGTTATTTGGCGCAAAAATATGCAATTGTCAGTGTAAATTCCATGCTTGCGGTGTTGAACGTGTTTTTTCGTTTTTACGGTTGGCTTGATTTAACCGTAAAGCGATTTAAAGTGCAAAGGCAGGCGTTTTGTTCGGAAGAAAAGGAATTAAGCAGAGCGGAATATATTCGACTTGTAGAAGCGGCAAAAAAGAAAAACAATGATCGTTTAAGTCTTATCATACAAACGATATGCGGTTGTGGCATACGGGTAAGCGAACTTCCGTTTATAACAGCAGAAGCGGTGAAAAGCAGTGAAGCGCGCGTAAGTTGTAAAGGAAAGAACAGAAGAATTTTTATTGTGGCGGACTTAAAGAAAAAATTGCTTCGTTATATTGGGGCGCAGAATATAAAGACAGGCGCGGTATTTGTAACCAGAAGCGGTAAAAATATCAGTAGACATAATATTTGGCGAGATATGAAAGCATTATGTAAGGAGGCGAACGTTTCTCCCGGAAAGGTTTTTCCGCACAATCTTAGATATTTATTTGCAAGAACGTTTTACGGAATAGAAAAAGATATAGCGAAATTAGCGGATATATTAGGGCATACGAGTATCGATACTACGAGAATCTATATTGTGACAACGGGGATAGAACATCGTAAGAAAATGGAAAACATGCGGTTGATATTATAATGATAAACGACTTTTGAAGAAATTTGTTTGAGATCGGAGAACGGTTATAAAATAATAGTCGAGTGTTGAAATGTGGTGTGAAAAAAGTCAAGCAACTTTTTTCGCTTGTACGAAAAAACGATTTGCGACAACTTATCACATAACAATTATTATGTATTCGAGTAAGTTTCCCCTTTTTGATAAAACAAACTCTCATACATGATAAATTATAACACTTTCGGCGAGGTTTTGCAATATATTTTTTTATCGAAAAGAGAATAGAGAAAAAATTTTTTATTTTCCGCACAATAATAAAGCCTTTTTTGTTTTAAATTTTTAATAAAACCATCAAAAGGCTTGTTTTTTATACTCTTTTTTATTTTAACGTCATGGTTATGTATGGTGTTTCCTTCCGTTTTACAACATAATAATTGTTATGTTGTATTTGCAAGGAATAAAGTTTTTTGAGTAGGACTTTGTCGGGAGGTAAATTATGAAAAAAACGGTTTTAAAAAGAAGTATTGTTATTGCTTTGAGCGTATGTTTGATTGCGTGTTTCGCTGTTTTCGGATATTATATTTATCGTGAAAACGGGCTTGACAAAATTCAACAAGACGCACTTTCTTTGTTAAAAGAGGATATCGGAACATATGACGATAAAACAATTGTCTTGTATGATACAAAT
>CAZOGS010000195.1:0-2009 GCA_964579375.1 uncultured Muribaculaceae bacterium | reverse complement strand
TATTGTGGTTATTTGCATATTGATGTAAACGGAGCGAAAAAGCCGAATAAATTTGGCGAAGATGCTTTTGCGTTTCTTATTTATTCTGATAAAATTACTGTCAATGATTGGGTAGCATACGGTGCTAAAACAAAACTTGACAAAATTTTGATGAACTCAAAGTAAGTTTTTGGTATGTGGTGCTTAATCACTGTTTATTTTCAACATTTTGCTGATTATTTTGTTGAAGTTCGGACACTGCAATCGGATTTGTTAACTTTGTTGCTTCCGCAATAGTTCTCGGGAAATATTGTTGCAAAACAATTGTTCTCATTGCTATTGCTGCGGGTTCTTCGGGGGACAAGCCGTTGATTGCGTTTGTTTCCGCCACCGTTTCTTTTCTGCCCCTTTGAGGTTTGTTATCGGGGCTGAAAATAAAGTATCCGACCATTTTTTCTTTATAATCGGGGAAGGCTTTTATAAAAGCTGCTTTTTCTTCAACGTATGTTTTTCTGAAATTTTCCGTATCGGCAATTACGTTTCTTTTAAGCTCTTTTACAACCTCTTTATCCGCTAAATTTGCATCTTCGGGGACTCTTACGGAATCCTTGCTATGACCTAACTCGTGGTTGATAACAAAATTATCAGTTTTGCACATAAGAAAATCATACATTCCGACAAAAGCAGAATCTAAATCGTCCTCGAGGGGCAGAATTTCCGAAATATTGTTATTTAAAGTAAGTAACGTATCAGGCGGAAGTGTGTCAAGTAATTCATCCGTGACGTTTTTGTCCGAAAAACTTCTTTTAGTTTTTTGTTCCAAAAGGATTTTTGATTCCGGTTGTGCCTCAAAACGTTCTGCCGACAAGACCGCAGCTTCTTTTTTCGTCCAATCAACAACAGTAACTTCCGCTCCGTTGCGTTCACTTTCGTATTTGTTACCGTTTAAGGTTGCCTTTACTGAATTTCCATCCTTGTCGTAAGTTCTGTCAATGGTCGATAAAACATTTCCGTTCGCATCGGTAATTTGACAAAACATTGACTTATGGTTTCCGTCTTTATCCGTTTTAAATCTATATTCCGTTTTTGTTCCGTCTAATGACGTTAAGTGTCTTTCGATAGAATAAGAACCGTCATCGTTTTTTGTCGTTTTGGCAATAATTTTCTTGTTTCCGTCGGCATCTGTTTCCGTAATATCGTAAACACCTTTTACGGGGGATTGAGTATATGCTTCGGTTTTAACAATTTTCCCGTTTTCATCTTTATGATGAGTAACAACGGATTCCGTTATGGTTTTTCTCGCAAGCAACGGTTGAGAAAGTTTGATTTCCGTAACCGTATTGTGTTCATAGTCTTCTATTATTTTAGTCGCTTTTGACGGCTTTTTAAGGTCAATTTCCATGACTTCTCTTGAGTCTAAAACTCCGTTTTCGGAAAAATGATTTTTTTCTCCTCTGATAACACTCTTTCCTGTATTTTTATCCCGATATTGTTCGATATTCATGCTTTTATACATTTTTATCGCTTCGGAAGTTAACTCATTGTTATCTTCATCAAAAGGGCTTACCGCCTCATAAGAAGCAGGCAATGTCATTGAAACGTTCGCTCTGTTGAAATTTGCGGACATTGAGCCTTTTGGCAAATAAATTTTATTATCGGGCAGTAAAATCTGATTGCTTCTGATGTCGGGAAGCATTATGCCTTTTTGGTTTTCAACATAAGAGTTTTGGGATTTTTCTGTTTTCTTTATTTCGTTTAAATTTACATTATAAATGTTTTTTGTATTGAAAATATTGTTATTATTAATGTTCATAAAAGTGCCTTAAATCTTTTTAAATTTTAGCACTATGTGTTGTTATTTTCAAGAAAGTATTAATTTCTTTAAGAAAAAACGGCTGATGAATAATCACCAACCGTCTTTTCGGATTTTTTAATCAAAAACTATTTGTTTTCGATAACTGCTTGTGCGGCAGCGAGTCTTGCTTGAGGAACTCTGAACGGTGAGCAAGATACATAGTTCAAGCCGATTT
>CAZOGS010000194.1:0-2017 GCA_964579375.1 uncultured Muribaculaceae bacterium | reverse complement strand
AAGCGGCGAAGGTGTTCAACAGGCACTTTTGAAAATGATTGAAGGTACTGTTGCAAATGTGCCACCGCAAGGCGGACGTAAACATCCTCATCAAGAATTTATACAAATTGATACAAGCAATATTTTGTTCATCGTTGGCGGAGCGTTTGTCGGACTTGAAAAAATTGTTGACAGACGTGCAGGCGAAGGTTCTTCTGTCGGTTTCGGTGCTCCTGCTCCGAAAACTCAAGCAGAAAAAGAAGTTGAAGAAGGCAAATTGCTCAAAAAACTTCAACCGGAAGACTTGCTCAAATTCGGTCTTATTCCTGAATTTATCGGACGTGTACCGATTTATGCGGTGCTTGATCCTCTTGATGAAGCTGCGCTCAAGAATATCTTGGTTGAACCGAAAAACGCACTTGTTAAGCAGTATCAATGCTTGTTGAAGATGGACGGTGTGGACTTGAAATTCTCACAAGAAGCAATTGATTTAATTGCATCGGAAGCGTTGAAGAGAAAAACCGGTGCAAGAGCGTTGCGTTCGATTGTTGAAAATTTGATGTTGGATGTAATGTATGAAATCCCGTCAGATTCATCGATAAAGGAATTTACCGTAACTGCGGATATGGTAAAAACACCCGAAAAATTGTTATCACTTGTTCAAAAAGAAGAAAAATCGGATAATAAAATCGAGATGAAGTCAATTGAAAAAGTTGAGGACATTGCATAGTTTTCGAGATTAATTAAATTGATAAAAGGACTGCTGAAAAGGCAGTCTTTTTTTTGTGGGGAGTTAAAAAAAATGCGGTTTAAACCGTGCATGATTATGCACAATACTTACGTGTTTTTTAACATTCAGTTTTTGTCAAAAAAGGAATAAAGCCCAAAAATTTATATTTTGTTATGTCACTATAATAATAAATTTTCAAAACAGTCATTCCCCAAAATTTAAAGACTTCTTTCTTATCAAATGATTTATAATCCGGCAAAATAATTTCGTGATCTTTGACGAATGAATAAAGTTCTTTTCTTGCCCAATTAAAATCTTCTTTGCTTTTTAAATTGTTTAATGTAACTGTTGAATTTTGGGTTTTTCTATAGTTATAATAAACATTAGGAACAGTTACTAATTTATCCATCGCAAACAATATTTTTATTACTATTGCCATATCTTCAAAAATTCTACCTTCCTTAAACTTAAAATTCCATTTATCCCGTTTATATATTTTATTCCACAAATAATTGTGGTCAGGAAGCTTATCTATTTTAACCTTATCATTTATGTCAGAATAAATTTTCACTTCTCTATAAGCTTTTCTTTTTGAGCTTTTAATCTTTCCGCAACGCTTAAAACCGGCACAAGCAATATCACAGTCATTTTCTTTTGCAGTTTTATAAAGTTTTTCAAAATAATCTAAATCAACCCAATCATCAGAATCCACAAATCCTAAATATTCCCCAATCGCATTATTAATTGCTAAGTTTCTTGCAGCTGATTGCCCGCTATTTTGTTGAGTAAGAACTTTAATCCTTGAATCTTTTTTTGCAAATTCTTTCAATATTTTTCCCGAACTATCCGTTGAACCATCATTTACGCAAATTATTTCAATTTCTTTTAATGATTGATTTATAAGAGAATTTAAACATTTTGTTAAATATTTTTCAACATTATAAACGGGTACAATAATTGATAATTTTGTGTCTGTCATTGCAAACTCCTCAATATGACAATGTATGATTAATGGTAATATTATTTTTTATAATAAAGAAAACGTATTATGTTGTCAAGGACAATGTAAGGTTATATGTAATATGGCATACGATAGAAAATTAATAAGAAACGGCAATGGTTGGGCAATGACACTTAATTCTACTATATTAGAGCTGTTAGATGTCGATCCCAAAATCAATAAGGTAAGATATACAATCGAAAACAACACTCTAAAAATTACAAAAAGCCCAAATTTAATTGAGAACAGTGAACAAGTATAAACGCAAAAAACATATTCTTGTTTTTTGAAACACTGCCTTTTATTGG
>CAZOGS010000193.1:0-2036 GCA_964579375.1 uncultured Muribaculaceae bacterium | reverse complement strand
ACTAACGGATTTTTTGAGGATAAACAATGTTTTATGAACCACGCAAGTAATATTGTGGATAAAATGGGCAACATATTCATTAATTTATTCTCAAATCCGTATGAATTAAGTCTGTTTAGCCAAAAAGTAAGACCTAAAACAGCCAAAAAGCTTAATATTGACCCTTTAATATCAAAACTTTCAACAGAAGATTTTGAGCGGGAATTATTTTCGACAAAGATGTCGCAATCCCTCAAGATTAAGTCGATAACAACAATTCCGACAGGAATGTTTATCAAAAATATACTGTGCCATGAGAAAATTCCCGTTAGTAATCCGCTGAGCGGAGAACCGAGCATAATCCCGAGAGCGGCGGCGGATGCACTCATTGCAAAGCCCATTCCTCTTTTTTCAATCGGTAAAAATTTTCCGATAATCGCTTGCGGAAGGGCGTACAATATCGAAGCTCCGATGCCCTGAATTACTCTTGCAACGGTCAATTCGAGTATGTTTTCCGATAAGGCACAGCCTAAAGAACTTATCGTAAATAATACAAATCCCCCGACAAACAATTTCTTCAAGCCTACTCTGTCCGCAAGTTTTCCGCAAATCAAAAGAAGTGAAACAACCATTAAGTTATAGGACATTACAACCCAAGAAACATCAGCTTTTGATACGGCAAAATCGTTTGCAATTGCCGGAATTGATACGTTAATAATATATGTATCAAGATTGACCATAAAAGATGCGGCTGCAGTTGAAATTATAAGCGGCAAGTATTTTTTATCGATTTTCATCAAACACCCGCCGTTTCTTTAAAATATATGGCTTGCTCCCTTGAAAACCCTATTTTATCGGCATTTCTGCCTTCGCAAAAGTAGTCGATATTGTTCGACATTGATGCAAGATTAATAATAGAGTCCATATTCGGCGTTTTGATTCCTAATTTTTTCCCGATTGTTGAAATCGGAACGAGAGAATACGGTACATCTTCCGTGATATATCTGTGCTTCAAATTGTTCGGTGCGTATTGAATTTTAAACGCTCCGATGTTTTTAATCGTGTCGTAAATATTGTCATATTTGATATTGTACAAACTGCACATAATTTCTGTTACGCTCATGACATTTTGAAAGAAATTTGATGCAATCTCACAGCGTTCTTTGTCAACCTTTTCTATAATTCTTGCAACGGCAGGTGTAATATCATAAAAAGAATTTTTATAAGAGCCCATTTGCTCAATTCTGCTCATATTACACAATGTCGTTATCGTATGCAATGTCGAACTCGGATTGCTGAAACTCGTTTGCCAAACATTTTCCGCTTTGTAAAATTGAGGGTAAATTTCATTCATAATTTTTAAAGTATAATCCGTATCTTTCGGATTGACCGAGGCAAACATAACTTTTGATTTCATACTCTTTATTAAAATACTGCCAAGCCCCGTAAGCTTTGTTGTATAAATAAAAGAGCCTGTTTCACATACATAAAAATCTTTTTCTCTTTTTATCTCTTTTAGGTAATTATTGAAATTTACAGCCGAAAATCCTCCGCAAGGAAAAACAATAATTTGCCCCTTTCTGCCAAACTTTCCGATTAATTCTTCGTAAACATCCTGTGCAAAGGCAGGAGTGTTAATCATTATAACGTCCGCCCTTTTTATCGCTTGCTCCGTGTCTTCTTCTATAAAATCAGTCGGTATCACAACCGGAGTTTCGTATTTTGAAAACATTCCCTCTATTTTAATGTTTCCAAGGATTTTGAACATCTTAAGTTTTGAATTATGCGGTGAAACCGATGACAGTACTACATCATATCCCGAGTATTTTAAATCCGATGCCATCGCAAATCCGCCGTGACCGCTTCCTAATACCGTAATTTTAATGATAATCCCCCCTTTTTTTGTTGTTTGATTGATTGTTTATTTATTGGATGTTGTAAGGCATGCCTTACAAGAATTATAAAACAAAAGCGAGTTCGGTTGTGAGGGTTTTGTTAGGCATGGTTAACAAAATTTTACATAAAAAAATAATATAAGTTTCAATTGAAATTTATAT
>CAZOGS010000192.1:0-2061 GCA_964579375.1 uncultured Muribaculaceae bacterium | reverse complement strand
CTTCATCTGCACCAAATTCAAAAGACCGAGCCTTGTGCTCGGTCTTTTGAATTTCTTGTATACTTAACGCTTGAACCTCGTATTTGCGAAGCAAATACCACGTTTGCGTCCGTCGCATTTGGACAATAGCCGAATTTCACGCAAACGGGGGTTCCCGAAGTCCCTTCATCTGCACCAAAAATCCCTTTGCGGCTTTTGCCGCAAGGGGATTTTTCTTGTATATTGTACGCTTGAACCTCGTATTTGCGAAGCAAATACCACGTTTGCTCCGCTAACTTAAGACCATATTAAACAATCGGCAAACGGGGGGTCCCGAAGTCCCTTCATTTTTACTTCTTCACTCTTCACTCTTCACTCTTCACTTTTCACTCTTCACTTTTCACTCTTCTATCCCGATGCTCGAAAGGCGTTTCGTCCCACCCGAGTTTAGTCCGCCACTTAAAAACAAAAATATCTTTTTGCTTTTTTTAGAGCAAAAAGATTGAACTTCACATAGAACTTGCGACGTTTTTGTTGCAACTTTATTGTTAAATTTCATCTATCTACTTGATTTTTTTCAAATATCGTGGTATACTATATAAAAAAGTTGCGACGAATTCGTCATAAGTTTGAGGTGAGAGAATGATTAAACGAGATTCTTATTTAGAACGTATCGTTCGTAATATGTGGAATGGTGAGATTAAAGTAATTACAGGTATTCGTCGATGTGGGAAATCGGTATTACTTTTTGATTTATTCTACGAATATTTACTTGCAAAGGGGATTTCGGCGGATCATATTATCAAAATTGAACTTGATCAACGTAGATATTATAAATTTAGAAATCCAATTACGCTTTGTGAGTATGTAGAATCTATTGTTACAAAAGATAACAATGAACAGTTTTATTTGTTTATTGATGAGGTGCAATTCACTACAAAGGTTGTTGATGAAGAAAATGGCGGTATTGAGGTTTCAATCTATGATATGCTAAACGAACTCAAAGCCTATAAAAATCTTGATGTTTATGTAACAGGCAGCAATTCAAAAGGTTTGTCGAAAGACATTGCTACAGAATTTAGAGGTCGTGCCACACAAATTCATGTGTACCCATTGTCTTTTGAGGAATATTACTCTTATGTAGGTGGGGACGAAAGAAAAGCACTTGATGCATATATGCTTTACGGTGGAATGCCTCGCATATTGGCTTTGACGGACGAGAAGGATAAAAAGGATTATTTGACTTCTTTGTATAATGAGTTGTATGTAAAAGATATTATCGAGCGTAACAATATTGAACGTGAGGATATTCTTGAGGAGATATTGGATTTTCTTGCATCACAGATCAGTTCGCTAACAAATCCAACAAACATTGCAAACGCACTGTCGAGCATGAAAAACGAAAAGGTCAACCCTGCTTTGGTTGCGAATTATGTTCAACACATTATGGATTCATTTTTGATATCCACGGCAAAACGATACGATGTCAAAGGAAAGACTTATTTCAAATATCCCAATAAATACTACTATGCCGATACAGGTCTCCGTAATGCTCGTTTGAATTATCGTCAATACGATCCGGGACATATCATGGAAAATATCATCTACAACGAACTGATACGTCGAGGATATTCTGTAGACGTTGGGGTGGTTACAGACCGTACCGGCGGTGGCAATGTACAAAAAGAGATTGATTTTGTGGTCAATGATAATGACAGGAAAATATATATTCAGTCGGCATTCCAAATGGATACAGAAAAGAAGGAGTCTTCCGAGTTATCATCATTACTTTTAACAAGGGATTTCTTTAAGAAGATAATTATTCGTATGGATATTCCGCATAATTTCTATGATGATAACGGTATTCTTCATTGCAGCTTAATCGATTTCTTGCTTGGGCGTGTCGAATTGTTCTGAAAATTAAATTGTTTAGCAAAAATAAAATTTGAAAGCAACTTATTATAAAAAAAGAAGTCATAAAATGAAAATTCGGAGGTATAGTATGAAAAAGGCGGACGTTTACAAGCTTTTATATGCGGTGGGGGGATTGTTGCTCATCGGGTTCTGCGTGAGGCTGGGGGT
>CAZOGS010000191.1:0-2069 GCA_964579375.1 uncultured Muribaculaceae bacterium | reverse complement strand
GTACCTGATAAAACCATTTTGTTTTCTGTCGGATAATTGTCTAAATTTTGAACCATATCCGCACATTGTTTTTCAAATTTTAGTTGTAATCCGTCTGTTACAACATTTGTTGCGTGAAGTTGGAGTTTGACTTTTTCTGCTTCTTGTTCTTCACGATAATCAATCGGATATGATAAATCGTGTTCGGTTAAGGTTGCAGTGTGCTTTTTAAAACCTTTTGGCGAGATAACGTTTGAATTAGCTCTGATTGCACGTTCCGTGTTGTAGATTTGGAACGCTTCTTTGTTAAATTCAAAAATATCTATTTTTTCTTTTTCGGAATAAATTGTCGGAAACAGGTGTTGAGCAACGAAAGCGTTGTTGTGATAACCTCTTGCGACTTCCGAAAGATACGCATTTATGCGTAATTCTTCAAGTCTTCCCAATGTTGGCTCCTTTTGGTTTAAATATCTAATTTCAAAAGTGCATCTCTAAACGAGATGTTTTCTTTTTCTGAAAGTGCTTTTGCTTCTTTGAAAATTTCAAGCGAATCTTCATCGGCATTGGCAAATTTTTCCACATCATTTTTTGCGGATTGTTTGTCTTTAGTTGCAGTTTCATTGAATGTAATTTGGGGCGGTAGGGACTCGATAAAAGATTTAAAGTCAGAGATGACTGTCGAGTCCTCCCCAAATTTTTGTACGTTATCTAATTCCTGAAGAACTGACAGTACGGTTGATTTGTTTGCAGGAACTAATGTTCCTTTAGTTATTTGTTTATCGATAAATTCATCAAATTCACGATTTTTTATCATTGTTTTAATGTCTGATAATTCTTTTTCGATTGATTCTTTGTCTTTTGCTTTTTCTTTAAAAGTTGCAACTTCATCATTTAGTGCAGAAATTTTTTCTTTCAAAGATTTAATTGTTTCCATTTTTTTGTTGTTTTCTTTGAATTTTGCAAGTTGTTCTTCAAGTTCTGCAACTTGATTTTTTAAATCATCAACATCAGCTTCTGTGAAGTGTTCGGAAGCATCATTAATTTCATTTGCCCCCTCGAATTCAAAGATATCTGATTCTGATTCCATAAATTTAATAGGTTCAAGTCCTTTAATTTGAGGAGTTGCAGCACCTAAGAATGAAACCGCTTTTAAGTATGCACCTTTTCCTTCAAGGTTTCTGTAGAGTTCAACGGAAACTTTTTTGTATTTACCGTCATTAACATCTTTTTCAAATTCAGTTGGTACATCTTTGAATGCGACTTTTAATTTATCGCCATCGGCTTTTACGGTTTCAACCCAACCGTAAGCGGGTCCTGATTGTTGGTGGTCGATTGTGATAGGGGCTTCGCAGAATTTTGGGTCATAATTTTTAGCGATTTCTGCGATTTCTTTTTTGGTAAATTTACCTTGCGGGTATTTACCTGCTTTAAAAACTTCGTAAAATTTCATCTTCATTCCTTATATTTTTTCTTTCGGGGAAATTTCAAACTGTATTCTCACTATAACGGGTGGTTTGAGGCTGTTTCAAATGACAATGTCATAACTTTTAATTTGACAATGTCATTTGAAAGTGATTATTGGACAAAGTTATAGTTTGAATATACATACCCCCTCTTAAGATATATTTTGGTTGCGGTTTATGCCGCAGCCTCTGTTTTTCCAAAGAAAAGGATTATTATGGAATTTTTAACCGAATTATCACCGTTTATTGAAAATGTTGGTTTTCCTGCATTGATTTTTGCCATTTGGTATATCTATCATCAATCGCAGGTCAAAGCCTTTGAACAAATTATCAAGAATAATTTTGATATTTTAAAAGATTTGCTTGAAACAAATCAGTACCACGCTGCAATCCTTTCACGAATTGAAAGCAAAATCGACAACAATCTTTGGTGTCCGATTTTAAAAAAGGAGGTTCATTAGATGAATCCTGAAAAATTGCAATTAAAAGGAATGCTTGCAGAAAGCAAAAAACGCTTCCGTACATTGGATACGGAAGCGTCAGGCTTGGTTATTCTTATACGTTCACTTTTGAATCCGTATGAAGATGTAAAAAATCTTGATATGGAAAAAGTTTGTGTTTCAACAA
>CAZOGS010000190.1:0-2082 GCA_964579375.1 uncultured Muribaculaceae bacterium | reverse complement strand
CCGTTGTTTCATCTATTTTGCACCGTAAGCGGAATTGTTCCGAAACAAACAAATCTTCGCCCTCGATAAAAAAGAATGTATCACCGTCTGTTGATACAGTTAATGGCTCAATTTTAATCACAAATCCGATTACATTTTGTTTCAAATCTGTCGGATTATCTCTATTTTTTATTTCTTTTGCAAGAAATTTAAAAAAGTTTTTGTCTTTTTTAGTGTATGTCATTATCTTTCAAGTTCCAAATTGCAATCTACCGTATGTATTCCGTTATCAACTTTATGTTCACAACTTCTAACGACAAATATCCCGTTTACATTTGTTCTTGTATCTCTTATGGTAATTAAAGCACCTTTCTGAATGCGGTCATCTCCGAGCATTTCTACATCAAGTTTAGTCGTTATCCTGTTTGTTTCTCGCAATCTGTTTTGGGCAATTACATTATAATTTTTCTCGTCTTTGTCGGGCTCGATGATTTCTTGCAATAGTCCAAAGTTATTAATGCTCTCTTGGTCAAATCTTCTTGCGACAACTTGACTGCTTTTTTCATCGCCCGTATATACAAGTATTCTGTTTCTCATATCTTGCATACTGCTTGTTACTTTTACATTTCCGAGATTTTCGGCGGAGTTTATTTGTAGAGCGTTTGATAAATCACCGGTAATATCTTCTACAAGTTCATAAGGTCTTATGTTAACAGACCCGTTACGACAATCTACCGTGTAATTAATCCCCGTTTGTCCTGTTGCAAGTGTCAAGAGGTTACTTATTACGGCTTGTACGGTTTGTTTTCGGTAGTTGTTGGACACTCGACCTGCAACTCCTGTAATATTTCCTATTGGAATGTTTACGCTGTTTAAAAGTCTTGTTAGTGCATTTTGTATATTCTCGTTGCGGAATTGTATAGTTACTTCGTTTTTACTTAAATAAAACCCGAAGTCATAAGCCGTATAACTATACATTAAATCTCTGTCAAAACTAATATCCGTAATAATACATCTCAAAAGTTGATTATTACCGTTGTTTAAAATGAATTGCTGACCAACTTCAAAAAGTGTTTGTGAATTAAATTTAACGATAGTAGTATAACTGTCAATATCATCAGACCATGTCAGCGAGCCGAAATTATCAACCCTTTCATTTCCTATTGTTAAAAAATAATCAAGCATATACTTTAAAACCTCTGAAAATTTTGTTATACTAATAATGAACTTTTTTTGATTTAGTTCGTTTTATATATCGGAGTGCAAAAATGAAAAAAATTTTAGTTACCTTATTGTTTTTATTCTGCGGATTACCGTCTTTTTGTGGCGGTTGTGATAATTGGACACAAGGTATATACCCCGAACAACTTTTAAAAGAATATTCAAGAGAATATCTTAATGAGTATTGCTCCGCTCCAAAAAATTCACAATGTGATGATATTATTAATCAATATGGGCAATATACAGACATTAATGTAAAAAAAGGTGAACCCGGCTCTTTAAACTCCAAATATGCACCCGATAGTACAATTTATCCTTTTGTTCCAAAATGGCAATTAGAAAGAGCAAAATATTATCGTTCACTTTCTAACAATTAGATAACAGTGAATTCTGTAAGAGTTATTGAATATTGAATATCTCGAACTCGATCCTCACGGAAAGAATATTTGTCAATTGTTGCGAGCATATTTAATACGGAATGTTTTAACTCATTCGTGATAACAATTCTTACGGGTAAATCAAGATTTTGTTGTAATCTTATAAAATTGCTTATTTCGTTACCGTCTTGAACAGAGTTAGGTTCAACAAAATCATACTCTTTGTTTACGGGGAAATAAGAACTCCAAGCAACAGAGCGATTTTTCCTTGTTCCCAAAATTCTTAAATATCGGGTTGTTGTTCTAAAATCAGTATTTTCATTTTCTGTCAATATCTCAACGTTATCAGGTACAATCGGTATTACAAAACGCATTGTACCCGACATATCCGTTAAAGTTATATGCGTTGCCATTATTATAATGCTCCGAGTTCGGCTTTTAATCTCGATGTGAAACGATTTTCAAGTTTTTGTAAAAAACTTTCATCACCGATAATATCGCCGTA
>CAZOGS010000189.1:0-2143 GCA_964579375.1 uncultured Muribaculaceae bacterium | reverse complement strand
GGGTTCGGATTTCTGCTGTTTGGTCGGAGTGACAGGGTTCAAAACTGCACGAATTGCTTCGCTGGAACCTGATGGTAGTGTCTATCTTAGTAAAATAAGATACTGATAAAATTACTACAGCGTTATTTGCTTGTACGTGAATTTATATAACAAACCAAAAGTATTGTCACGACGGGGTGCATTTCTTTCCCCAACAATGACTTGTCTAAAATCTTGTCTTTTTTAATATGTGCCACAAGAATATCTCGTTTTTTAGAAAGTAACAAAACCTTTTGTCTACCAAAATCCCCGAATATATTTATTATACTCTGTAAAAAAACCAAGCAAGAAAACACCGTGGATATCCATGCCGTCAATTCTTGCTCTGCAGAATTCAATGCAACAAAAAAACTATTACTGCAATCGCTACTGTAATGACATCCTTCAACGTCAGTATATTTTTAATTAAGTTTGAAAACTTCTCAATAATAAGAGAAAACACGCTTTCAAAGAATGAATATTTAACACCGATTATGCATCGGTTTTCGTATTTTTCGGTAGCATTCTTTTGTTTTTCCTTAATCGTATATAAATCGATATCCAACTGTTGCTCAAAAAGAACATTAATGTGCAAACGTCTTTCGACTTCTCCGTAAATATTCGCTTCTTTTGGGGGCAAAAGAGAAGCAGTTGTTCCGCTCAAACACAGCCCATAACAATTCCAATGCTTATGCACAGAGTCTATATTAAGCTCTGCAAGCATTTCACGTGATATTTCACCATTAAAATCGATTCGAAAAGCATTATCAATATTTATATCCGGATAATCTTCCTTGGTTGACATTTTATAAAACGCTACATTTTTATCGGCTATTTCGGCATTCCCATTAACACTAGGATAAATCAGATTTGCATCAATGTTGTTTTTTTCCCTTTGCCCAAATAATAAAAATCCATCTGAAGAAACGATATTTGCACTTACCCCAACCTGCACTGCGCTCATGGTTTGCTTTAAATATTCATTTAGACTCTTCAAAAAAGACTCTTCGGATGTATTGTCGTTGTTGACTAATTTTTCGTATCTCAGTTTATCATCATCTTCTAATATCTCTATTATTTTTAGCCTTGTATCTTCCTGCAAAAAGCAACTATCGGTATAATTATTTGACAATGCATCTACTGCTGCATATGTTGTTCGTTCAAAATGAATTTTCAGAGCAACGACACCTTGATTGACTGCATCGCTTTCCTGATCGATTTTCAAAACGCGCAAAAGAACACCGTTGTAGTATGTACCTTCCTTCAACTTGTGTATAATACCATGTTGTTTAAAAACGTTTTCAAAAGGAATCCCCCTGTCCGACGGAACAAGAATTTGACCATCAACCTCAAAATTAACTTCCTCCAAGGCTTCAAAAAAAGATTGACTCGGACATCCACAAACGCAAAGATACTTTAAAATGTTTTTATCATTTCCTTCTTCTATCAATTTAACATTCTTATCAAGAAGCCTTGATATTTTTTGTTCTAACAATTGATTACAAAGAATTTTTACACCGAATTTTTCAAGCATCGTTGCCACTATGTATTGAGCAATGACCGGCAATGCAGACTCATACGATTTATGAATCATAAACTTGTCTGCATACTTACAAACAAATTTATAAACTCCATCTTCCCCTTGGAACAGTTTATTTCGAATTTCTTCGACAATTAGACTTGAATCAATAATCGGAGATACTCCATAGTAAAAACTATCCCACTCTTTGCCTTTACATACATAAGTTTTGAGAAGTTTATTTTGTTCATCGTATCTCAACCTTACATATTCATGGTTACCAAAAATTTCTTCATGGGTAACATAGTTTCCAACCACACTAATTTTTTTTGCTTTAGAAGGTACATACAATTTTGAATAATTCAATCTTCTTGAATCATAATAAGCATCTGCATTGCGCTTTTTTGAAATTTCTTGTTGGTTCCTATTCCAAAACCCCCTAACAATCAAATTATCTTGAACAAAGGAATCTGTTTTCATTTTTAGCCTCTCCTGATAAAAATAAAATCACTTTATAATTATATCTATTCTTAAGCATGAATCAGAAAATAATGCAAATGACACGAACGAATTTTCAAGAAGAGAAAACCTTGAAAGTATAATGTT
>CAZOGS010000188.1:0-2166 GCA_964579375.1 uncultured Muribaculaceae bacterium | reverse complement strand
CTCGATGCTGATTTGACAGAAAAAGAAATGTTTGAATTTTTCCAATTCGTTGAAGTTTATGACGTTCACGGATACAAAGGAATTAACAGACAAGATTCAAAAGCAGCATAAAACTTTTCAATGATTTAAAAATCCGCTCGTAAAAGGGCGGATTTTTTATATGAATTTTTATAATTTTAAATAATTTATTTTTGTAATAAGATTGTCTTGTAGTCTTAAATAAGAAAGATTGGAAAACAATGAAGATAACGGTAATCGGAACAGGATATGTAGGATTGGTAGCCGGAACTTGCCTTGCTGATATGGGTAATGATGTTTTATGCGTTGATAATAACGAAGAAAAGTTAAATCAGCTTAAACAGGGAATAATACCGATTTACGAACCCGGTCTTGAAGAACTTGTTAAATCAAATGTACATGAAAAACGTCTTGGGTTTACTTCCGATATCGATTATGCCGTAAAACAATCTCAAGTCTGCTTTATTGCTGTCGGAACGCCTCAAGGGGATGACGGTTCTGCGGATTTATCTTATGTCTTTGATGTTGCAAAATCCATTGCAAAAGCTATGAACGGTTACAAAGTCATCGTAAATAAGTCAACGGTGCCTGTCGGAACGGCAGAAAAAGTTACTAAGCTCGTGCGAGAAAATACAAATTATGACTTTGATGTAGTTTCAAACCCTGAATTTTTAAAACAAGGTAATGCAGTTGATGACTTTTTATCTCCGGATAGAGTTATCATTGGCTCAAACTCGGAAAAAGCAACAAAAATTATGCAGGAAATTTATGAACCGTTTTTGAGAACGGCAAACAGAATTATTTTAATGGACGTTAAATCTTCGGAAATGACAAAATATGCCTCAAATTCTTTTCTTGCAACAAAAATTTCATTTATGAACGAAATAGCAAACCTTTGCGAAAAAGTCGGTGCCGATGCTGAAATGGTCAGAGTCGGAATGACAACTGATACAAGAATAGGAAACAAATTTATGTTCCCGGGGTTAGGCTACGGCGGAAGTTGTTTCCCAAAAGATGTTAAAGCTTTGATAAAAACGGGAAATGAGTTTGATTGTCCGATGAATATCATTGCGGCAACTAATGAAACAAATAAAAAACAAAGACAAATATTTATTAAAAAAATAAAAAATCATTTTGGAGATGATTTGAGCGGAAAAACATTTGCCCTGTGGGGGCTTGCTTTTAAACCTCAGACTAACGATATGAGAGAAGCTCCTTCAATTACAATAATTAATTCTCTGCTTGAAGCGGGTGCGAAAATTCAATCCTATGACCCGAAAGCAATTGATACGGCAAAACAAATATTCAGTGATAAAATTGAATATTGTAAAAATGCTTATGATGCTGTTATTGGGGCGGATGCTCTTTTGTTAATTACCGAATGGAATGAATTTAGACGACCCGATTTTGATAAGATTAAATCTTTGTTGAAAAATCCCGTGATTTTTGACGGAAGAAACCAATATAATCCTTCCCGTTTGATTGAAAAAGGTTTTACTTATTATCAAATCGGTAGAGTTTAATGTATCTTTTGCTTGAAAAGCTTGCTTTTGTTCTTATTTCGCACAGCGTTTTTGCTGTCGTTTTTTTTATAAATATTTCTGTTGTGAAACAAATTTTAGTATGTAACGAAATGTGAATTTGAATTTCTTGACACGGAAAGTCAATAACGATAAGCTCTGCTAATAGAATAGCACGTGTGTCTGTATTAAAGTCGGTAAAAAAAATGTCGATAACGAGATTAAAGGTATGTTTGCCCGCAAATTAATCAAATAGTAGAATTAGGGGGTTCAATAATGAATGTAAGTAAGGATTTAATTAAATGTCAAATGCAGATTGGTGATAAAAATCTTTTGTTATTGAAAGACGGAACAACTGTTTCGTACTCAGGATCAGCGTCTAATGCTTCGATATTTTTTAATGAAGAAACTCAACAACTTTGTTTTGATGGCTTTGAGTCCGGTGTTGAAATTAAAGGAACAAAAAAGGATAACAATTATTGTGTATCAAATTCAAACAATATCAAATTAGATGCAGGAAAAGGCGATGATACAATTTCTGTTATAAATTGTAATAATTCTGTTATTGAAGGTGGCAAAGGTAAAGATGTCATAACTTCTTTTGGAGGAGAGAAGAATATTTTATCGG
>CAZOGS010000187.1:0-2204 GCA_964579375.1 uncultured Muribaculaceae bacterium | reverse complement strand
CCAACCGTCGGTTCCGAATTTAATTTCGCTCATTTCAAATCCTTTTTTATTTTTTGTAGCTGTGATAAAATAATTTTATCAGATTTATAAAGTATAGTACAATGAATATTTTTGAAGCGGAAAATTTATATTTTTTAGGACCCGAAGGTACATATGCCCACTCGGCAATGCAAAAATTTGTTAAGACTTTAGATATTAAAATTAAAAACATCATACCGATAAGCCCGATTACGGCTGTTTTCAAGGCAATTGCACACGATAAGAGTGCGATTGCGGTCTTGCCGATTGAAAACTCAATTGAGGGAATTGTTCGGGAAACAATTGACAATCTTGTAAAACTTGAAGATAAAAGCTTCAAAATTGTTGCGGAAACGGTTATTCCGATTAGTCATTGCCTGCTCTCAAAATCAGAAACAAAGGATGAGATTACGGAAGTTATCTCGCATACACAAGCCTTGGGGCAATGCTCCGAATATCTTTGCAAAAATTTTCGGGACATAAGAATTACCTCGGCAGCTTCAACGAGCGAAGCCGCAAAATCCTTGCAGGAGAAGGATAAATCTTGTGCAGCAATTGCTGCCGAAGTGGCTGCAAATTTATACAATTTGAATATTTTGGACAGAAATATCAATGACGTTTTAGATAACAAAACCCGCTTCATCCTTTTGGCTCGAGGAGAAAGACCTTCTACCGGATATGACAAAACAAGTATTTTCTTTTCCGTAAACAACGAGCCGGGAGCTTTATTCAATGTGTTAAGCATATTCAATATGTACAAAATTAATATGCTCTTTATTGATTCCCGTCCGTCAAGAAAAAAAATGGGCGAATACAATTTCAGCATCGACCTTGAAGGTCACAAAACCGACCCAAAAGTAGAAGCGGCACTAAATCTTGTTTCCGAATACACAGGAAACCTAATCGTTACGGGCTCTTATCCCCGATATTGCGATTAGAAATAAAGACTTATTGTAACAAAAAAGTTACAATCCCTTATTTTTGGAATATTTATTTTTTTTCTGACCTCTCTTATATGGAACAATATATTTAAGGACAGAAAAAATGACATTAATAAATACAGCGGAATACAGGGTAAGTGCGAGAGGTTTCAATGCGGTTAAGAAAATTTGTTCAAAAATAACAAATCAAGACTCAAGACGCCGTGCGTTCAAGGCGTTATTGTGTATGGATACCTTAGCGGATTATTTATATTCACAAGGTTTCGATATCGATATTTCAAAAAATTTGTACAAAATTTTGCCCTTAAATGAAGAATTTGAATTTACCGATATTCATTGCAACGGAAGATTTATCAATGTTGTTCCCGTTGTAAACGGTCAGTATGTCTTAATCCCGAAAAATCATATAATTTTTGATGTTGTTCCCGAACTTTATATTGTTGCAGATTATAATCAAACAACAAAAAAAGTTAAGTTTTTAGGCTGTTTTGAAGGAAATAAAATTCCGAAGAACGTTGAGAACGGTAAATATTACGTTTGTGATATCAGAAATATTCAACCGCCGGCTGTAATTGAAGAATTATTAAGCAGTGTAAAAAATGTAGAACTTTCCGAAAGCAGTCACGGAATTTTCGTTTCATTCTTTATTGACTATCTTGACGGCGTGTTGGACGATACTTCGAAAAAACGTTTAATTACACACTTAATCGAATGTAAAGATTGCCGCTCTGAATTAGTTGAATTTTTTGACTACGAAGCAATTGCAAAAGAAACAAAAAAATATCCGGAACTCTTTGCCGACAACACGCTTGACATAGTTGGTGCAGTTGCGGTAAACGACCCGAAATATAAGGATTTCCAAGAATATACAATTTCAATTGAAAAGCAAAAAGATGAATACGAAGAAGATGAAGAAGATGTTGAAGGAAAACAAATAAAATCAGCCATTGAAGACCCTCTGCAAATTCTTTACGGAAAAGATAAAAACAAAAAAATCTTCGACTTGATGGGCGACAGACCTAAAAAGTCTTCAAGCATGCTTGATAGCGTAATGTCAGACATAACAAGAGAAACAAGGGAAGCAAAAGAAACAAGAAAAATTCAAAATACGGAACAATTCACCCCTGAAGAGATGAATGTTTCCTACAGCGGAGCAATCAATCCCGAATATTATGCTGAAAATTTACCCGAAGGTACAGACATAGATGACTCTTCTCAATCAGACGTTCTGCACTTGGATATTGA
>CAZOGS010000186.1:0-2240 GCA_964579375.1 uncultured Muribaculaceae bacterium | reverse complement strand
CTTATGAACAGACCTGAATTATTACTTCCGGGCGGAAGCCTTGAAAAATGTGAATTTGCTATAAAATACGGTGCTGATGCGGTTTATTTCGGCACGGTCGATTTTAGTTTAAGAGCTTTAAGAAAAGGTGAATTAATCACCGATGACAATATGAAAGAATGTGTTGATTTGGTGCATTCTTTGGGCGGAAAGGCATACTTGACGCTTAATATCTACTCTTTTAACTCCGATATCGAAAAACTTTTGCAAAAAATTGACATAATAAAAGATGCAAAGCCTGACGGTATCTTGATTTCCGACGTTGGTATCCTTTCCGTGGTTAAAAAATATTTGCCCGAAATTGATATCCACATAAGTACGCAGGCAAACACTCTAAACTCCGAAGCCGTGAAGTTTTGGCGGGATTTTGGTGCAAAAAGAGTCGTTCTCGCTCGAGAGCTTTCTATTCCCGAAATTGCTAAAATCAAAAATGATGTACCCGATATGGAGCTTGAAGTCTTTGTTCACGGTTCGCAGTGCGTTTCGTTTTCGGGAAGGTGTCTGCTCAGTGATTATATGACTCAAGGAGAACGAAAAGCCAATAAAGGCGGATGTGCACAGCCTTGCAGATGGAGTTACAAACTTCTTGAAGAAACTCGTCCGAACGAATATTTTGAAATTGAACAAAACGACCGTGGTACGCACATTTTAAGCCCAAAAGACCTTGCGTTGATTAATTACATTCCAAAGCTCATCGACGCCGGCGTTGATTCATTAAAAATTGAGGGCAGAACAAAAAGTCTTTATTACGTTTCGGCAGCCGCAAAAACTTACAGACACGCAATTGATGAGTATTTGCAAACAGGCAGACAAAGTGAGTCCGAAAATATCGAACAACTTGCAAAAATCGGTAACCGTGGCTATACGACAGGTTTTTATATCGAAAAACCGAACAGTGACGGTTATAGTTATGATATTTCAAAAGGCTTGGCAGGTGCGGATTTCCTTTGCATGTTTCTGAATGAAACTAAAGACGGTATGCAAAAAGTTTTGACAAAAAACAAGTTCTTTGTCGGTGATGAAATTGAAATTATTTCGCCTGATGAGCTGTTTACAACAAAAGTTTTGAAAGTTATCGATTTTAATACCGAAGAGGAAAAAGAATTTTCAAATACAAACGATACCTCTTGGATTGAATTTGAAAAAGTGCCGAAAGACACTAAATACGCACTTGCAAGAACAGTGGGGATAAAAAACGAAAGATGTTAGTAAAACCCGATTATAATGTTGAAAGTTTGGAAGATATAGATTTTGAAGCCCTTAAAGCGGGTGGCAAGAGTGTTTTGATGTTCGACCTCGATTCGACCTTGATGCCATCAAAATCGGGAAATTATTTGCCGAAAACAAAGGATTTGCTTGCAAAGTTGCAACAGGATTTTACGGTTGTTATTTTGAGTAACAACACAAATCGGGAATATATTGACAAAGTCCGCTCCGTAACAGACTTTGAAGTTATTTCCCATGCTCACAAACCCGATACAAAAGTTATGCTTGATTATTTAAACAAGATAGGTAAATCGGCTGAAGATGCGGTTATGATTGGCGACAGACCGTTGACGGATATTTTGTGCGGTCAAAATGCAAATGTCACAACCGTTTTGGTTGACTCGATAACGAAAGATACAGAACATAAAATCGTGCGGTTCGTTAGATTTTTGGAAAGATTGTTTGTAAAATAATATAATTTTGTAACATTTAAAGAAAATTTTTCATGCCCGAAAGGCTTATTACTGTTGCAATTTTGCAGTTAACAATATCGATAAAGCTGATATGACGGTCTGAAATGTAAAATTGTTAAAATAAAGATTGTAATTTTTGAGTGTTAGCAGTACAATTATAAACGACAATCAAAAAAGGAATTAAGTTTTGGGACTCACTTTTCAAGAATTGGTTTTTAATTTATCGAAATATTGGTCGGATTACGGCTGTATAATTCAGCAGCCTTATGATATCGAAAAAGGTGCAAGTACAATGAACCCTGCAACGTTTTTGCGTTCATTGGGGCCTGAACCGTGGCATACGGCTATGATAGAGCCTTGCAGACGCCCTACGGACTCTCGATATGGTGAAAATCCGAACAGACTCGGACATTATTATCAATATCAGGTTATTTTAAAACCGTCACCGGAAGATGCTCAGGAAGTTTATCTCCGAAGCCTTGAGGCAATGGGAATTGACCTGACAAAACATGATGTCAGATT
>CAZOGS010000185.1:0-2249 GCA_964579375.1 uncultured Muribaculaceae bacterium | reverse complement strand
TTTTTACACGGAAAGGATTTTTATAAAATGGACTGGAATCATTTCAAATTTATCGACTTGTTCGCAGGAATAGGCGGTATACGATTGGGGTTTGAGTCTGTCGGGGGGCATTGTGTTTTTTCATCCGAATTTGATGAAGATGCCTGTAAAACGTACAAAGCAAATTTCGGAGAATATCCGTCAGGGGATATAACAAAAATCGACGTGAAAGATATTCCCGATTTTGATATACTTTTGGGAGGCTTTCCGTGTCAAGCGTTTTCGATTATAGGTAAAAAAGAAGGTTTTGCAAATGAGACCTGCGGAACTCTTTTCTTTGATATTGAAAGAATATTAAAAGAAAAACGCCCACCCGCATTTATGCTTGAAAACGTAAGAAATTTAACGGCACATGATAACGGAAACACGTTCAGGATAATAAATGAGCATCTTGAAAAATTAGGGTATCATGTTTATGCCAAAGTTTTAAATGCATTGGATTACGGTGTACCGCAAAAAAGAGAACGCATTATTATAGTCGGTTTTTTGGATAATGTTAAATTCTCATTTCCAAGCCCGATTCCCGAATCGGAAAGAAAAAAGCTCTCCGATATTTTGGAAAAAAATGTAGATAAAAAATATTACGTGAAAGAAAATATCAGAAATTCCCGCCTTGAAAGACTTAAAGATAAAAATTATCCGAAACCGTATATCTCACATGAAAATATAGCCGGTTCAATTACTCCGCATCCTTATTCTTCGGCACTGAGAGCCGGAGCATCCGCAAATTATATTTTAATAAATGATGAACGCAGACCTACGGAAAGAGAAATGCTGCGAATTCAGGGATTTCCCGATACATATAAAATCGTTGTTCCATATACCAAAGTAAAAAAACAATGCGGAAATTCCGTTGCGGTTCCGGTAATAAAAGCAGTCGCCAAACAAATGATAATCGCATTAAAAGAATTCGAATCAACAAAAAAATATACGGAGAAAAAAATAAATGTCGAATATACAAACAGCCAAGAACGCTTTGGATACGGTTATTCGCAAATCCAGAATACATCTGTATAAACCGATTCAGATAGCTGAAATTTTATACCATGACAGGGTGTTTGGGGATATTGATTTACTTGACCTTGAAGACTACCGAAATCGGAGCAAGCATTGGAGAGACGACGTGTGCCGATTACTTCTCGGAAGAGTTTGTACAAGCAGTGCAAGATTCCAGGATGACCTTTTTAATGAAAGCGCGTTACCTCCGACTTTAATTTACGAATTGGGAAAAGAAAACAGAAGAACGGGCGGTGCCGTTGAAGCATATATCTACAGGCAATTTACCGGCAAACACAGTCAACTTTCGGATGCATTAAAATATTGTTCTGAAACGACAAAAGACGATTTTGATATCAAAAAATTTATCGATTCATTCAGAAATGAACCGGGATTAAAAAGAAGTCTCGATAAAATATATGAAATAATCGTATACTCGATTTTTTCGACTTTGGTTGAAGCATTGAAATTGCAGGTTGAAATTTTCGTCGATTCGGAAAACTCAATGCTTCTGACAGAATTCAAAGACTTTGCCAAAAAAATAATGTGTATTGACTTTTCAAATCCAAAATACATTCAAGATGCAAAGGTATATCGAGTAGGTGTCACCAATGCAGCCGACAGAGGACTTGATATGTATTCCAATTGGGGCCCTGCCGTTCAAATAAAACATCTAAGCTTGGATGTTGAGCTTGCGGAAAACATTGTGAGCAATATTTCAAGTGACCGTGTTGTTATCGTTTGTAAAGATGCCGAACAAGACATTATTGTATCGTTGCTTACACAAATCGGATGGCGCAGTCATATTCAAAGCATTGTGACGGAAAAAATCTGATTGAATGGTATGAAAAAGCATTACGCGGAAAATATGCCGACATTATCGGAGAAAAACTTTTACAGCGTTTATGTGAGCAAATAGCCGATGAATTTCCGTCCGTGAACAGTATTCCGAATATTCTGAAAGAAAGACATTACGAAAACATTTCGGATTCATTTTGGAAATAAATCTCTAAGAATCCGTTCAAAAAAATATCGACATTCCGAATAAATAACAGCTATTGTGCAATCAATCGAAAATGCGTGAAAACCTCCGAACATGAGATTTCCACGCATTTTTTAACCTCACCCTCCCTTTTCGGCAAGAAGTATGTTTACTCGTGACTGTATCTTTTTTCCGCATTCCTCGGCAGTTCCCATGCCCGCAAGAAATGCCG
>CAZOGS010000184.1:0-2277 GCA_964579375.1 uncultured Muribaculaceae bacterium | reverse complement strand
AATTTACAGATGGATTTATTTGACAATTTAAAAGAATGTAATAAACAAATACCCCTTGCAGAGATTTTGCGACCGAAAACGCTTGACGAATATTTAGGGCAGACAAATGTAATGTCGGAAAACTCGGCACTTTTCGGACTTCTAAATTCCGGAAGATTATTTTCGGTATTGTTTTGGGGGCCTCCGGGATGCGGAAAAACAACTCTTGCGAGATTGCTTGCCGATAAAGTAAACGCCGATTTTATTGAGCTTTCCGCCGTGACATCCGGTGTCAAAGATATTAAAGACGTTGTGACAAAGGCAAATGAAAACTTACTTTGCGGAAAAAAGACCATATTGTTTTTAGATGAAATTCACAGGTATTCAAAAACTCAGCAAGATGCACTGTTACCGCATGTTGAAAACGGAACATTTTATTTAATGGGGTCAACGACAGAAAATCCGTCTTTTCAGGTTATTCCGGCTCTTTTATCGAGAGTTCGTGTTATGAGATTATCGGCACTTGACGACGAGAACATAGAAAGTATTATTGCAAAAGGTTTTCACTACTTAAAAGAAAATTATTCCGATGCAAAAGTTCAGCGGGATATTATTGAAATGATTATCAATTTTGCCCGAGGAGATGCCCGTGCGGCGTTAAATTTAGTTGAAGATTTATTTTTTGCATCGGACATAAAGGACGGAGTCCGAATATTAACGGCAAAAAGACTTGAAGAGCTTGCACAAACGACATTAATAAAATATTCTCAAAACGACCACTATGATATGGCATCGGCTTTTCAAAAAAGTCTTAGAGGTTCCGACAGAGATGCGGCAATTTATTGGCTTGCCAAAATGATTACGGCGGGCGAAGACCCTCGATTTATTGCCCGAAGGCTCATTGTCTGTGCGGCGGAAGATGTCGGAAATGCCGACCCGAATGCACTTACGGTTGCCGTAAATGCACACAGAGCGGCAGAACTTTTAGGAATGCCTGAAGCCCGTATCCCTCTTGCTCAAGCCGTTGAATATGTTGCTACCGCACCTAAGTCAAACCGTGCAATTTGTGCAATAGATGAAGCAATTTCGGATATTATGACAGGAAAAAATTACGCACCTCCGATGCACTTGAGGGATGCACATTATAAAGATGCATCAAAATACGGATTTGGCAAAGGATATGTTTACACTCACGACAATCCCGATGTAAAACAGCAATTCATGCCCGACGAAATGAAAGATAAAAAATATTTTAAGGAATAATTTTTAAAACGGAGCTTCAATGTTTTTACAGCAAATAAAATCCGTTAAAAAATTCCCGCAGAAAAACGTATCGGGTTTCCTTGATTAAGAAGTATTTTTATACTACCCTTTTGATATATAGGAGATTAAAAATATGTTACGAGCAGGAATTGTCGGCTTACCGAATGTAGGAAAATCAACGTTGTTTAACGCACTTACAAGTGCAAAAAATGCACAAAGTGCAAATTATCCGTTTTGTACGATTGAGCCGAACGTTGGAGTTGTCGGCGTTCCCGATGAAAGACTTTACAAGCTTGAACCGCTCGTTCATGCCGCAAAAGTCGTACCGACGGCAATTGAATTTGTTGATATTGCAGGTCTTGTAAAAGGGGCAAGCAAAGGTGAAGGTTTAGGCAACCAATTTCTTGCAAACATCAGAGAAACGGACACGATTGTTCAAGTTGTAAGATGTTTTGATGATCCGAACACAATTCACGTTTCGGGAAAAGTCAATCCGATTGATGATATTGAAACAATCAATACGGAACTTGCACTTGCGGATATGGCTTCTCTTGAAAAAAGGATGGCTAAAACAGGAAAAGTTGCAAACTCCGGTGACAAAACCGCAAAAGTCGAAATGAAAGTTATGCAAACATTGTATGACAAACTTCAAGAAGCTTCTTTTATCAATGTTAATGAGCTTTTTGAGGATGAAGACGAGCTTAAAATAGCAAAACAATCACAATTGATGAGTATTAAGCCTGTTATCTATGCGGCAAATGTATCGGAAACAGATGTCGTAAACGGCAATGAATATACAAAATTAGTTGATGAATATGCAAAAGCTCACGGAGCGGAAATGGTAATAATTTCCGCAAAAATCGAAGAAGAGCTTGCTGATTTATCAAAAGACGAAGCGAAAGAATACCTTGAAGAATTAGGAATTACAAGCTCCGGCATCGAAAAAATGATTCAATCGGTATATAATCTGCTCAACTTAAGAACATACATTACCGCAGGTGAAATAGAGGTAAAAGCGTGGACAATCACGGCAGG
>CAZOGS010000183.1:0-2325 GCA_964579375.1 uncultured Muribaculaceae bacterium | reverse complement strand
CTTCAAGACACACGTTCTCTTCTATTCTATTCTATTAGCAGAGCTTATCCTCACTGCATTTCCGTGTCAAGAAATTCAACTTCACATTTCGTTACACGATTGTATTTATTTCAAAATCGTAATATAAAAAAGATTTTTTGAACTAAACCCCTAAAACCGACTTTTTTACTTTGTCTAATTTTAGGGGTTCAGTTCAAACACCTCATAGCTTTTTATTTTTATAGCTGTCAATTCTTATGATAATTTTGCGTATTGAAGTTTGTACATGTAATTTTCAAAATCTTCTCTCGGAACTTCGACAATTTTATCGGAATCCCAAGGATTGATTATAGTAACTGTATCATCAGTTACACCGACAACACTGATTGCATGGTTGCCCGTTGAATTATTTGAAATTCTGATGTGGTCTTCCTTCGTACCGAGCATAATGCCTGAGCCGCCGACATTAGAATATCTTTTATCGTATTCTTCACCTTTTTTGATAACAGAGTATGAACCGTCTTCATCAAGGTAGTATGAACCGTTAGGATCTTCAATATATCCGTTATTTGAACCGGCACCAACGAAAGAATATCTTGTTTCATTTTCGGGAGTACGAGCGGTTACTTTTTCATACTTTCCGTTTTTAATATAATAATTTCCGTTCTCATCTTCCACATAGCCTTCTTTTGCGGTAACACCCGCATAAATAGCGTATTCGGCACCGTTTTCTTCTATATCTTTTTGGATTTTATCAAGAACGGAAGAAATATCTTCTTTATCATTTTCGGATGTTGTCTTTATTCCGGACAAGAGATACAAAATTTGATCCATATTTCCGCTTGTTAAGGCACTTACGCCCTTTTCTTGATTTTCCTTGCTTATAGTACTCATTACATAAGACGGCCAAGTTTTTTTCGGTTTGATTGTTCCGTTAAGAGCTTCTTCTCTAAATTTTTCTATCGCCATTTCGACGAGCATAGCATCATCATCACCGTTCGAATAACGTTCATTGCCCGAACCGACAACAGCAGAACCACCTAACGAACCGTCTGCAAGCATTACTTCTGCAGCTTCCAAATCTTCTGTCGTAAAGGTATAAGACATGTTTACACCCTTAAGATTTACCGTAAAAGAACCATCTCCGTTATCAACAATGGCTTCTTTAAGAATTTCCTTTCCGCTTTCGGTTTCCTGCAAAGAGTTCAATGTAGCCAAAAGGTAACAATCGCCCGTTGCTGATTGTTTCACCTGCTCATCAATCTCGGAATTGATGTTCAAAGAGCTTGTATCACGTTTACCGATTGCAACTTTTTCTTGATTTTCATACTTTTGAATAATAGCTTCGGCTTGAGCCTTTATTTCATCAGAAACACCTTCTTCGTTCAAAAGTGTCTTCATTTGTTCAAGCCCTGCCGAAATTTTTGTATCAAACTTTTTGTTATATAAAAGCCCGCCCGATTCGCCTTTTGTCTTAAAAGCACCCGTTTCGGCAATATCTTCATGAAAATCAGTCAATGAACCTTGCATCAACTTATTAACAAAAGAACCGCCAAGTTTTACCTTGTCATCAAGCTTTTCGGCTAATGAAGAATCACTTGCCATAAGGTCATAAAGTTCATTAAATTCATTCTTTTCGGCAACTCTTTGCGTATACTTTGTGTATGCTTCGGTTATTTCATCGTTTGTAGCATCATCTAAGTCCAATTTTATAGATTTACAATAATCTAAAAAACTGTCATTTTCATCTTTTGTTTTCAACGCTTCGTCACGAGAGATATAATTTGTTTCGTCAATATCGCTTATATCGCCCTCTTCGGTGTCTAAAACGTTACTTAAAATACTTGCAAGAGAATTATCCGATATAACTTGTGCAATGTCTTTTAAAACATCTTCTACAGTAACTTTTTTATCTGATTCGGTCAATTCAACTTCGTTGCTGTTAGCTTCGGAAGACTTAATACTTTTATTCTTATTTTTTTCAACAGCTTCGGAGAAAACACTCGAAATTTGCTCAGACGTGAGCTTTGAAATCTTTTCAGCAAGTTTTGTATTCTGTAAACCGGTCTTGGTTATTTTTCCGAAATTAACTGACATTCACTTTACCTGTTACTTACACATGGTTTATATCGACATAAATTTTGAAAACTTTAATTTTTTGTAAAGTTCTATTTACAATTACATTAATAAAAACAGGAACATAAAAAAATTTGCGGGTAAATCAAATAACTTGCAAATTCATATTTAATAAAAGCTACCAACTGATTTCTTTTTTAAGATAATCCATGTTTCCTTTCATGATTACCCAAGCAGTACAGCCACGACCTGTCGTTCTGCAAGTTGAAA
>CAZOGS010000182.1:0-2349 GCA_964579375.1 uncultured Muribaculaceae bacterium | reverse complement strand
AAAATGCCTCTTTCCGATGTGGAAAAATTTGCAGCAAAAATGGTTGAAGCAAAGACAACGGTAAAGTGCTGTTCAAAATGTTTCAATATGTCCGCTTCCGACCCTTGTGAAATCTGTTCTGACGACAATCGTGACAAAAAAGTTATTTGTGTTGTTGCGGAAACAAAAGACTTAATTGCAGTCGAAAAAACTCGTGAATACAAAGGGCAATACCACGTTCTGCAAGGGGTTATTTCCCCCATTGACGGCATTGGTGCGACAGACATTCGAATAAAAGAACTTTTAACAAGAATTGCTCAAGATGATATCAAAGAAGTTATTTTAGCCCTAAATCCGTCTGTAGAGGGCGAAGCAACGACTTTGTATCTTGCAAAATTATTAAAACCGTTTGAAATAAAGGTTTCAAGAATTGCACTCGGTATCCCCGTCGGCTCCGATTTGGAATATGCCGATGAAATCACTCTTGCAAGAGCTTTAGAGGGCAGAAGAGAGCTGTAAAGTATTTGTTAAAAATAAATTATCATACAAATGAATAATTGAATGTAAGATTATTAATCAATATAATGATTTTCAAGCGATGGGCACTCCGTTCAAATTTTGAAATTCCGCCTTACAACTGTAAATTGTCTAAAGGTCGGCAAGAGTAGAAAGGAGGACAAGCCTATGGTTAAAACGTTATTTTTAATTTGGTTGATTCTATTAACCACAAAAAATAAAAAATTAGCGTTACTAACCATTTTGGCAGTAACGCTGTTAAACCAATAACAGCAACGGGGTTAAAAATTAAGATTATTAGCTGTAATCTTAATGCCCATCGCTTTTATTATTATAACCTGTTTTTAAATTTTTTCAAGCCCATTGTACAGACAAAAAGCATCTTCATATTTGAATATATAAAAATCCGCTTTGAAAGCATTTTCAACGGTTTAGTCCGCAAAATTGACAACTTCAAGCCGTATTTTAAATAGAGAATGAGGGCAATTTTACACCCTGTGTTCATTTTTGATGCGATAAATCATAAATTTATCTTTTCTTACATACTCTAAATTATTGTTAAAAAATACTATAAATATCGATGTTGGGCAGGTATGCCCAACCGACTTACCTTTTTATAATATTTTCGGATTTCTGTTCAAGCAATTTTCTACAAAAATATTAAAAGCCTTAACTATAAATAAATTAACCGAACGATACTTTTTCGTTAAAATAAATCCTTAACATTAACTTTTAAAACCTTTGCGATTTCAAACAACGTCAATATCGGCACATTAATTTCTGCTCTTTCAATCATTCCGACGTAATTTCTGCTTTTATTTATCAATTCTGCAAGTTGTTCTTGTGACAAATTCCGTGACTTTCTTGCAAATTTAATAGATTTTCCAAGGTTTTTTAATTTTGCAAATTTCATATTCAATATTTTGAATATCTTTTTAACAAATTTCCACCAAGTGAGATTGTGTATTATTTTTGTAAATACTTGATATTACTTTGTATCCATGTTATTAAAAATGACAAGTGAGGATATGCAAAAAATGCTCAAAAAAACAATACTTATAGATTTAGACGGAGTTTTGAATGAATATGTCGGAAATTTTGACATAAACTTCATTCCGCCTATAAAAAACGGTGCAAAAGAATTTTTGCAAGATTTATCTAAAAATTACGATGTAAAACTCTTTACAACAAGAAACAGGTTACTTGCCTCAAAATGGATTATCGAAAACGGTCTCATCGATTTAATTTCAGACGTTACGAACGTAAAAGAACCTTGTTGGGTTTACATTGACGACAGATGCATAACCTTCGATGGCAATTTCAACGGTTTAGTCCGCAAAATTGACAACTTCAAGCCGTATTTTAAATAGAGAATGAGGGCAATTTTACACCCTGTGTTCATTTTTGATGCGATAAATCATAAATTTATCTTTTCTTACATACTCTAAATTATTGTTAAAAAATACTATAAATATCGTTGTTGGGCAGGTATGCCCAACCGACACACCAAACAGTATTCAACCGAGTATTTTTCAATCATGCTGTTGGCTTTTTCCGGTCATCCTGAGGGCTTTTGCCCGAAGGATCTCCTTTGTTTACTCTCCTCTTTGATTTATTGGAGATTCTTCGCTTCTTGGATTATTCGGGTAGTCATTTTTCTTCGCTCCGCTTTCGTGCTTTGCACTTGTCGCTCCGCCGAAAAACTCCTGCTTACGAGTTTCGCAACTTCGTTGCTCACTCTACCGAAAATCCGCTTTGCTCAGAATGACCGTGTTTTGTTAGGGTTGCTTTCTTTTCCCGTCATCCTTGTATATGTTACGTAATTCGATGACAAAAATTGTTACAAAGTTTATT
>CAZOGS010000181.1:0-2394 GCA_964579375.1 uncultured Muribaculaceae bacterium | reverse complement strand
GATGACGAGAAAATACTCAGTACGACTTAATTTACGGTCATTCTGAGCGGTAGCGAAGAATCTCAAACAACTCAAAATAAAGGAAAAAATATGAAAAAGCATAAAAGTGGTTTCACATTGGCGGAAGTGCTTATAACTCTCGTTATAATCGGTATCATTGCGGCAATGACTATTCCGACATTGCTGAACAAGACAAACGAGCAAGAAACCGTAGTTGCAGTTAAAAAAGCATATTCAACTCTTGGACAGGCATATCAAAGAATGATTGCCGAATACGGAGAGGTGAATCCGTCGTATTTCGGTTCAACAGAGAAAGAAAGAACAGAAAACTTTGGGAATATATTCATACAATATTTAAATGTACAAAAAGTTTGTGGAACATCCACTAATGAGAATTGTTGGTCAACTCAAAATGACGGAGCGTACAAATTTTTCAATGGCAACGGTTGGTGGTATAAATGGAATTCATCATCTGATTATTATAAATTAGTTTTAAATGATGGCAGTTTTGTTGGGTTGCGGTTAGAGGATTTCGGTTCTTTAGGTGAAGAGCCTTGGCAAAAAGAAATAGGTTCTTTTTTTGTTGATGTAAATGGAGATAAAGGTCCAAATGTATTAGGTAAAGATGTTTTTGGTTTTTGGTTATTACAAGGTGGGGTGTTGCCTATCGGAACAGCTTTTGATACAAAATATCCGTTGGCAGATGAATGTAAAGTTTCAGGGCGTTCTTGTACTGCATGGGTAATAACAAAAGGCAACATGGATTATTTACGCAAAGACGTAAGTTGGTAGTTTATTTTTAATACGATTATATTAAAAAACGATGAGTTGATGCTCATCGTTTCTTTTCTATAAAAATCGAATGAGTCCGATAGACCAAACAATCAAAAAGATAATACCTTTTTCGCAACCCCGAACGGTGTTTGGATTTCGTACCGAACTCACATTTATATTATACAACTGTTTGTTGCTTGTTTAATCCTGCTACAGTATAGATTTGAATAAAAAAACAAACTATAGTATTAAACCTGCAGTATGGTTTTTCTTTGTAGTAAATTAAAATTTTAATTTATAGTTTGTCGCACGGGCATCGCCTTGTTTTTCTAAAATGTTTTTGTTCATCAAGTCCAAAATATCTCTATTTGCCGTATCGTGGGAGCAGTTACAAATTTTTGCCCATTTTTTTGTTGTCAAATTCCCGTCAAAATTATTCAACAATTTTTGTAAAACTTTAATCTGCCTTTGATTAAATTCAATCGATTTATTTTTATTCCAAAAATTTGTTCTGAAAATTACACTATTCAACATCTCATCAGAATTGTCCATAGCCAAAGAAATATTTTCTAAAAACCATTTCAGCCACAATGTAATATCTAACGATTTTTTCTGTGTTAATTCCAAAATTTTATAATACGACTTTCTGACTTTTTTGATTTGTGAGGACATAGAATAAAATCTGTTTGCGGAATTTTCGCCCCGTGCAAGCAACATATCTGTTAAAGCCCTTGCTATTCTGCCGTTTCCGTCTTCAAACGGGTGCAAGATTACAAACCACAAATGAACAATTCCCGCTTTGATAACAAAATCGGTGTCTTTTTCGTTGTTAATATAATCAATCAGCTTTTGCATTTGGTTGTTTAATTCTTTTGCCGGCGGTGCCTCGTAATGTATTTTTTCATGCCCGATTGAACCTGAAACAACTTGCATTGCTCCGTTTTTGTCATCTCTGTACGCTCCGACTTTTATTTGATATAATCCGCTTCTTCCGCTCGGAAACATTGCCGATTGCCACCCGAAAAGCCTTTCTTCCGACAACTCTTTATCAAAGTTTTGCGTTGCATCAATCATCATATCAACCGTACCTTGAATATTATGCTCGATATAAATATCTCCGCCGATATCTAAACCCAACCTCTTTGCAATAGAGGAACGAACCTGCTCAATATTTAATTTTAAACCCTCTATTTCGCTCGATTTTATTACATCTTCCGTAAGAATGTTCAAAACGGCGTGCTGATTATCTTCAAATCCGATATTTTGCATTTTGCCTAAAAGTAGACCCTGCTTGAATTTGACGTCGGCAAGCATAGACATAATGTCAACTTTATCATAAGTAAAATTCGGAAATTGAAGGTTTTGCCAAATATATTCAGTCATAAATCAACGCACTTTCTGCGTATATTATAACAAATTATCTACGCAAATTCAAGATATATTTACGCAATATTTGCGTAAATTTGTTGTTATGGTAACTATTTCATAAAAACAGACCTCTATAATCAAATAGGGGTCTGTTTTTCATAGTTTGAAGATTAAATTAGAGGTTTTCGACGATTAAGTCGCCCATTTCTCTTGTTCCGACTTCTTTCATGCCTTCCGACATAATGTCTTTTG
>CAZOGS010000180.1:0-2407 GCA_964579375.1 uncultured Muribaculaceae bacterium | reverse complement strand
GATTTAGTACGATTTTCTATAATTTTTTAATTTCATCAATTAATTTATTTTCAAAAATTTTCACCTGTCTGTCAGAATATGTGAAATTTTGAATTAAGATTGCGACCGAGTACATTTTTCCGTTATCAGCAATGACGTAACCCGCAAGACCGCTTATATTCGCTAAAGTACCCGATTTAAGGAAAACTTCTCCTCGGTAATTCAGCAATCTGTTTGAAAAAGTACCTTCTCCGGGCTGTGCAAATGTATTTTTGATAAAATCTTCCTGCTTATTTACATAAATTTTATTGAGAGCATTTGTCATAAAATCAACCGTTACGAGGTTATTACGGCTTACTCCGCTTGCATCCGCAATGACAATTCCCGTTGTGTCGACTTTATTTTTCGCCCAATATTCGTAAAACATTTTTGTTTGGTCAACAACAGAACCCGTTTCGTCGTATTTTTTACCGCCGGCAACTTTCGAAACAGTTTCGGCACAATAATTATCGCTATTTTTGAAAATTCTTGCATAAACAGGAGCAACCGGATTTTTAATTTCTCCGATTATTTTTGCATCCTCAGGCACCGTTCCTTCAAGACAAATCGGTTGTTTCAAAGCGATTTTACTGCTCTTCAATTGATTCATAACCGTTTGTTGATAATGACGTTTAACATTGTTCAAAGGCACACTGAGCGTTGATACAGGCTTGTTTACACTGCCCGAAACCAAAATAATATCGGGAGAAGTCCATTCTTGTCTTATCGCAAAAATATCATCCTTTTCACCCGCCGTAACTGCGTTGATTACAGGTACGGGAACGTCAGATTTCGTCGAAACAACATTATTTTCATCCTTTGAAATTTTGATATTTACAAGATTGTCGTCAAGGTTGTAAGCACTGAATTTTTGCATCTTTTTGTTTGTTGTATCGTCCCACATCCAACCGATACCCCATTCGGCATTATCAATAATACTTCCGTCAAAATAAACTTTGTCAAAAGAATGATAACCTTTTGATTTAATGTCTTTGATTGCGGATTTTAAGACTTGCGAGGTCAAAAGCGGGTCAGCACCTGCCTTTACATACAAATTATTATTTGCAATATAAAATGTCGTCGTGAAATTATAATCGTTTCCAAGCTCTTCCATTGCGGGAATTGTCGTAAATATTTTTAAAGTTGAAGCAGGGTGCAAAAGTTTTTTTTCATTGTGTTGATAAAGAACTTTACCCGTACTTGCTTCTTTCACCGAAACAGCCACGACAGATGATGTTTCAAGCGGGGAAGATGTGATTGTTTTTGCTAATTCACCGCTCGCAAAAGCACTCATGCCGCTTAAAATTATTGCAATCGAAAAGATTGTCCTGAATATATTTTTCATTAAACCTCCAAGGTATAGTTATCATGCTTATCTGAGAGAGTTTTCACCGTTTCTCTCAATTTTTTCATTTTATCAAGGTCAAATTCCGCTTTCAAGACAGCTTCTTCATACTCCAAAGAAGCAATCGTTTCACCCAAAGGTGATAAAACAGCAGAACTGCCGATATTGTAAATTCCGTTTTTAATTTCTCCAGTCTGAGAAACCGCAATCATGTACGATTGATTTTCAATTGCCCTTGCTCTTGTCAAAGACTCCCAATGAAGCCGCCTTGATAAAGGCCATGCGGCAACATTGACCAAAATATCCGCCCCTCCGTATGCATAACAACGATAAATTTCCGGAAAACGAATGTCATAACAAATCGAAAGTCCGATTTTTCCAATGTCAGTCTTTGCAATTACAGGTTTTTCGCCTCTGACGGAATTTAAATTTTCCGTATCGCCGAGATAAGAATAAAGATGCATTTTGTCATAATATGCAATCATTTTTCCGCTTCTGTCAAAAACGGGACAGGTGTTTTTTATTTCACCGTTATCATCCCGCCTTGCAAAAGAACCGCCAATAACATTTGCGTTAAAGTTTTTTGCAACGGATGAGAGAAAATCCACGATTTTTGAATTTCCGAAAGTTTCCGCAACCTTGTCATAAATATCGCAAAACCAACCTGTTGCAAATAATTCCGGCAAAATTATCAAGTCGGGCTTATAATAGTCCTGACCATTTAAAAGTTTCTCCACTTTATTAAAGTTTGCTTGTTTATCACCCAATACAGATTGCATTTGAACAATCAGAACTTTTACCATAATTACTCCGAAGTTGTGTTTTTTATAATTGTAGCTTGAAATTAACCGTTTGTCAGAAAAATAACAAAACTAAACACTTTAATGGAGAATTGATTTTTACTTACAAATATAAATTTCTCCCAAAATAGAAAAAGCAGACTTTTGTCTGTACAAAATTTGTGGAGTGCAATTTTTGCACAGAATATTCACTGCTGAATTAAAAATTTTTCTGCTTTTATGGGGCAAAATGTTATTTACTATT
>CAZOGS010000179.1:0-2452 GCA_964579375.1 uncultured Muribaculaceae bacterium | reverse complement strand
CGCTATCTTTTGATGTTTTTTGTGTAGTAATACGAAACAACCAACAAAATTGCTCCCAAAATCAAAAATTCTATTAATTTATACACGGTTTCGATATTTGCCAAATCGAAGAAAACGATTTTCAAAACCGAAATAATTGTTATCCAAATACCGGTTATTTTGAAGGCTTTAATATCTTTAAAAATACCGATAAACATCAGTATTCCCGCATAAACAAGCCACGCTGACGACAAGATTATATTGAGCCCCAAGCCGTTTGAGAGCAAATAATCCTTTGTTTCGCAGTGAACAAGAATTGCTCCGATAAATGCCGACAGATATTGGAAAAAATCTTTTTTCCAATTTTCTTCTTTTTGTGAAAAGAAAATACACGTTCCCATTGCAAGCAAAAAGCCGAAAAATCTTATATTCAAGACAGGCATAAAGCTATCCAACGGTGAATAGTTCCATCCCGTTGTAATTAATACCGTTAAAGCAATCAAACCGACAATGTATCCTGCAACGAGAGTCAAAATATTTTTAGAATTGAGATAGAATTGCTTCATATTAATTGCATAAACAATTCCTACAATTGATAATGAGAGAGCGTTTACAAACCGTCTGTCCAAATCAAATTTTCTAAGTGCCGTTAATACCTCGAAACCGGCCCACAAGTATGCAAAAGAAACATATAAAAGCTTTAGGACTGTCTTATAAATTTCATTATTTTTGTAAAAAGATTTTTCGATTATAACTGCCGAAAGTATCGGAATTGCAAATTTCAAAGTTCTTTCGTTAAAAAATATTTGACAGTCATTATTTGAAATGCTTGCCAAATCGAATAATACGGATAAAAACGACATTGATAAATACGCAATGTTCCATTTTTCGATGTATTCAAGGTCATATTTTTTGCTCAAGAATACAAAAATTAGGGCAAACAGTGCATATAACGCAATTTTAATAACATAATCTTCAACCGATAAAATAGTAAATATCGGCAAAACAAAGAATATAAAACACCATTTTTTAATGGAAAGGACTTCAAATTTTTTGTATAAAAGAATTGAAGTCAGAGCACATAAAGCGGTGCAAACGACCTTTAAATATGCACTTTCCGTGAAGCAACCCTGAATTGATGCAACAATTAGAAAAACGATGCTCCAATTAATCATGAAATTCATATTGTATTTTTTTGCGGTGTAAATAATTGCCAAAACTTCCGCAAGCCAACAAACAAAACGAATTTGCACATTATCAATACAAGAAATCGCAAACCCTGTCGACAAAAGAACGTTATAAGTATAAACTTTTGAGATATATTGATTTTTTTGTCTGATAAAATAGGAAAAAATGCCGTAAATTAACGCTATTCCCATTAAAACAGAGCCGATTATCAACGGGTTGTTAAAGCGGAAAATATAATTTACGAGCAACAGTAAGCACCCGAAATTAAGCCACGTCAAGCAAATATCGCTTTTATTCATTTCTCCTTGCGGGTTTAAGAAGTCGTTAACGACGTAAACGCCCCAAAGCAAAAACGGCATAATTATATTAATTTCCGAATGAGCAAAGAAAGAAACGACAGAAACAATGATTCCGGTCAAAAGCAAGTTAACGCAATTAACCCAAGATTTATCCCTGTTTTTTAAGATATATGCGACGCCTACAATATTTACAAAAATAAAATATGAGAACAAAAATGTTGCCGAAACGGAGGAGTTGATGAAAAACGGGTTAAGATAACCGCCGAATAAACCGATTAAAATAGTTGAAAAAGAATTATATTTTTGAGCAATGACATTTGTCGCCAATACAAGCAATATGCCTATTATTGCCGCAAGTTGAACGGGCAGTATGTGATAAAGTGTATAACCGCAATAAGTTGTTATAAATAATACGGCAAACGACGTCCCCATAAGGACTTCCGAATATTTTTTCATAACATCGTCTTTATGGAGTTTAATTGAGATAAATAACATTGCCAAAGCGATAATGAAAGAAGAAATAATTTTCATTTCAGGGCTTGTCCACACAACTAATTTCAGGAAAATACCAACCCCGATAATTAAGGCAATTGCACCGATTTTGTTGAAGAGATTTCCCATAAAGAATTTTTCAAAATTGAATGAAGAATGTTCGCTCTCAAAAATCGGGTCTTCGGTCGGAACGGAAGGAGCTTCTTTAACGAACATTTCTTCGGAGTTGTCGGTTTGGCAAGTGGCAGAAACAGCCTGCCGCTCGGGTTCTTTTTCCGTTATTGAAACGCTAACATTTGTATAAACCTCTGTTTCCGGTGCATTAGGGAATATTTTTTGCTCTTCTAAAGTCTTGACTCTTTCTTTTAAATTTATAATTTTTTCATTGAGATTGTTTTCAATATTATCGCATTTGTTTTTAAGCACAATGATGCAAATGAAAAGACAAAATATCAAAAAAATATACATCAAGACTCCCTAAATCCTAAATAACA
>CAZOGS010000178.1:0-2488 GCA_964579375.1 uncultured Muribaculaceae bacterium | reverse complement strand
CCGTGTCGATATCCAATTCTTTCAATCTTCGCAATGTCATTGCGGAAAGACTGTTCAAAATACTCGTTGTCGTTGAAATGTAAAGTTGATTCATAGCAACTGAATTTATTTCACTGATTTTATCTACCATAAAATTATCCTCATATCTCATTCTGTATATCGACAAGGAGAAAAAAAACTTTAGAAAAAATTTAAAAATATAAACTTTTGTAACGACGAATTTTAAAATCCCCGTTATATCTGCAATTTTGCGAAGGTTAACAAATGATTTTTTAAAAGAAATGTACCGATTTGTAAAAATCTTATTAAGAACATCTCAAAACGCTTTTAAATACGGCTTTTTTGAAGTAACATAGAAACAAGTTTAAAATTAATTTTAAAAATTTGAAGTGAAAGAATAGTAAATGGGTAAATTTTTAGCAGTATTAGCGATGGTTTTGATGGTGTCCGGCAGGGCGGAAGCATCGACGGTGAATGATTTTGTAGAAACATATGTTGCAAGTTTCCTTGATGCGATAGCAAGTATTATTTTTACTCCCGTAAATATTTTCGGGGCAGAAGTACCGGTAATTATTTTATGGATTTTGTTTGCGGGTATATTTTTCACAATTTACTTCAAAGGGCTTCCTATATGGGGATTTAAGCAATCTTTGAAGTTGATTTGTGACTCTCGAAAAGAAAACGACGGAGATGGTGAAGTATCTACGTTTCAAGCTTTATCGACAGCACTTTCAGGCACAATCGGAATGGGAAGTATTGCGGGTGTTGCAATTGCTATTTCAATTGGCGGGCCGGGAGCAACGTTTTGGATTTTAGTCGGTGCAATTTTCGGAATGTCTTTGAAATTCACGGAAGCAACGGCGGCATTGATATACAGAACTTTTAACCTTGACGGATCAGTATCGGGCGGGCCTATGCATTATATGGCACACGGCTTGACAAGAAAAAAACTAAGATGGCTCGGACAGCCTTTGTCTGTAATGTTTGCCATTTTATTTATCGGATCTTCGCTTAGCGGAGGAAACCTTATTCAAGTCAATCAAACGACGCTTCTCGCAATCAAAATGACAGGAGGGGAAAGCAGTTGGTTAGCTTCTCACGCTTGGGTCATGGGGGTATCAATCGCAGTTATTGTCGGATTAATCACGATTGGCGGAATTAAGAGCATAGGACGTGCAACTGAAAAAATCGTGCCTTTTATGTGCATGCTTTATGTTGTAGGTGCACTTACGGTTGTTGTGATGAATTGGCAGTTTATTCCTCACGCAGTCGGTGTTATTTTGAAACAAGCATTTTTTCCTGAATCGGTTGTCGGCGGTATTTTCGGAACAATTATTATCGGGTTAAGACGTTCCGTTCAAACGAACGAAGCAGGAACGGGTTCTGCTCCGATTGTTTATGCGGCAACGAAAACAAAGGACAATGTTGCTCCGGGGTTTGTTTCGTTAATGGAACCTTTGGTTTGTGCAATGATGTGCTTCTTGACTGCATTTACGGTAACCGTTACGGACGTTTACCATTGTGAACCCGGAAAAATTACCGGAATTGAAATGGTTTCCGATGCGTTTGCAAAAGTCATGCCCTTCTTCCCGAAAATTTTACTTGTAGTTGTGTTGTTATTTGCACTTTCAACAATTATTTCTTGGGCTTATTACGGCTTAAAATGTTGGAATTTCTTGTTCAAAGAAAACAGACGTTATGAGATATTATTTCATGTTTTATATTTGATTATCATTGTTCTCGGTTCGGAATTGGATGTTAAGAGTGTTATCAATATTGTTGATGCAATGATGATATTTACGTCTGTTCCTAACATTTTGGCACTTTATATTTTAGCACCCGAAATTAAGCGGGAACTTGTTAAATACTGCATAAAATATAATATTTCATCACCTTTGGTAGCGAAAACGGTAAAAGAAAATTCATAAAAATAAAAAAATAGTAAATTTCTTATAGAAATTTGTTTTTTAGGAAATATAATAAAATTAAATTTTGATATGGAGCAAAGCAATAAATGTTAATAGAAGAATTATTAGAGTTGACAGTTAAGAGTAAGGCGAGTGACTTGCACGTTTCAGCGAACTTGCCGCCGGTTATCCGTGTAAGCGGTAACCTTGTCAGAACGGAATATCCGCCCCTTACGCCGGAAGAAGTTGAAGCCTTGTTGTTCCCGATGTTGAGCAACGAACAAAGACGTACATTGGAACAAGTTTGGGAACTTGATATGTCTTACGGTATCCACGGGCTGGGCAGATTTCGGGTTAATATTTATAAAGATAAAGGCAATTATGCAGCCGCATTCCGTACAATTAACAGTGTAGCTCCGAAGTTTGAAGACCTTGGACTTCCTCCGATTGTAAGAAAAATTACGGAACGTCCGAGAGGCTTGATTTTGGTAACAGGCCCGACAGGTTCAGGTAAGTCAACAACTCTTGCATCAATGATTGACCACATCAACGAAACAAGAGCTGAACACATTCTTATCATT
>CAZOGS010000177.1:0-2494 GCA_964579375.1 uncultured Muribaculaceae bacterium | reverse complement strand
CCGCAACTTGTTCCGATTAAGATTTCATCGTTGTTCTTCGCAACATTTACCCAATTAAGAGTATCGCCTTCTTCAAGTCCGATTGCGATAATACCGTTACGTCTGATGTTTGCAAAATTGTCGAGTTCAATTCTCTTGATATAACCCTTTTGCGTAAGCATAATCAAGTTTGTATCGTGAGAAAATTCCTTAACGGGAACAACCGCCGTAATTTTTTCACCCTGCTCAATCGGCAAAATGTTAATTACCGGCAAGCCCTTAGATTGTCTTGATCCTTCAGGGAAGTCGTAAACATTGAGGCTGTAAACCGTTCCCTTATCAGAGAAGAACAATACTTTATCGTGCATCATTGCAGTAAAGAATATTCCGACATCGTCATCTTCTTTTGTCTTAATTCCGCCTTTTCCTCTCGTTGCACGGTTTTGACGTTCAAACGTATCGAGAGATATTCTCTTGATGTAGCCTTGACGAGTCATAAATACCGCCATCGGGATATTCGGAGTTAAGTCCTCAATCGTCATTTCATTCGCTTCGGGAAGGATTTGTGTTTTTCTTTCATCGCCGTATTTTTCTTTGTCTTCAAGAAGTTCGGCTTTGATGATATTCAAAACTTTTTGTCTGTCTGCAAGAATTGCTTCATATTCTTGAATTTTTTCTTGCAAATCTTCGTATTCAGCCTTGATTTTGTCTTGTTCCAATCCTGTCAATCTTCTCAATTGCATTTCAAGAATTGCGTTCGCTTGGTCAACGTCAAGACCAAATCTCGTCATCAAGCCGATACGGGCTTCTTCCGTAGTCTTTGACTTCTTAATAAGTTCAATAACTTCATCAAGACTGCCCAAAGCAATCAATAAGCCCTTTAAGATATGAGCTCTCATTTTTGCTTTTTTCAAGAAGAAAACAGTTCTTCTTGTGATAACAGAAACTCTGTGTTCTATAAACTCGTTCAAAACATCAATGATATTCATCAATCGAGGTTGTTTGCCCGCCAAAGCCAAAAGGTTGAAACCAAATGACAATGTCAATTGAGTATGTTTATAAAGATTATTTCTTACAACTTCGGGTTTGGCATCTCGTTTTAATTCAATAACAATTCTCATACCATCACGGTCTGATTCGTCACGAAGGTCTGAAATACCGTCAATACGCTTATCACGAACCAATTCTGCAATTTTTTCAATAAGTGCGGCTTTGTTCACTTGATAAGGAATTTCTGTAACAACAATTGCCGTTCTTGCTTGTCGACCGTTACCGCCCGGAATTTCTTCAATAGTTGAAACAGCAGACATTTTAATAGAGCCACGACCCGTTTCATAAGCTTTTTTGATATCGTTTACACCGATGATGCTTGCCGCCGTCGGGAAATCAGGTCCTTTAATATATTGCATAATTTCAGTGACCGTCATATCCGGTTTGTCAATTAACGCAATCGTTCCGTCAACTATTTCGCAAAGGTTGTGAGGCGGAATATTTGTTGCCATACCGACTGCAATACCGCTGACACCGTTTAACAACAACATCGGCAATCTTACCGGCAATACTGAAGGTTCTTGAAGAGAACCGTCAAAGTTCGGTTCAAAATCCACCGTTTCGCAATCAATATCTGCCAACATCGATTGTGTAATTTTGTGCATACGAGCTTCCGTATAACGCATAGCCGCCGCACCGTCGCCGTCAACGGAACCAAAGTTTCCATGTCCGTCTACCATAAGATATCTCGTTGAAAAGTCTTGTGCCATACGAACAAGTGCTTCATAAACCGCTGTATCACCGTGAGGGTGATATTTACCTAAAACTTCCCCGACGATTCTGGCACACTTTTTGAAAGGTTTGTCAGGTGTCATGCCGAGTTCGTTCATGGCAAATAATATTCTTCTGTGAACAGGTTTCAAACCGTCCCGAACATCCGGTAATGCACGTCCGACAATTACTGACATCGCATAATCAATGTACGAGCGTTTCATTTCTTCACGTATATTTACGGGTACTATCTTCCCGTCTTGAAATAAATTATTGTTTTGAGCCAAATGAGCCTCCCCTATAAGACATCTTTCGTCCTATATATTTGTCTTTACTATATTTTAGCATAATCAAAAAAGAGGGCAAACAGTTTACATTTGATATTTTGTTAAGTTTGTAACGATTTTTCAAAATTTTGAAATTCACACCCCCGAAAAATACTTTATATACATGTAGGGTAGAGGGAGATATTAAATATGGTAGTGAATTTGAACATGGATATTGAAACACGTCTTGCCAATATGTATAAAGATATGGCGGCGAAATCAACTAATGAAGCGGCTGAAAGAAAAGCTTTGTCGCCTGATGATTTTTGGAACTCCATGAGAATGGTTGCAACTAATAAACAAGCTCTTATGAATTGTAAATATCAACAAAAAAACATTTAGTTTTTAGTTGTTAATGTGTTTTGTCTTTTTTTGAAGAAAGAAAAGTTAAATAAAATTTATCCCCCCCTATATCAATTATTAAGCCT
>CAZOGS010000176.1:0-2501 GCA_964579375.1 uncultured Muribaculaceae bacterium | reverse complement strand
TAGGCTTGGAAAACTACTTTGAAAACAACAAAAAATGTGCATCAAACAAAGTATTTGATGCACATTTTTATTTATTATATCAAATTTTACTGGAAAAATCAAGGCGTATTACCCACTTAAAACTTAATTCTTTGTGCGACATTAAAATATTTGATGTACGCCTATCGCAATTCTGTACACGGAATACTTTGTTTGATGTACTGAAAATCAACGAAAAGGTGCATCAAATATGTCTACAAACAATAATTTGACAAATAGTGTTCATATTCCCCCTACGATAGTTTCGATTTTTTCAGGTTGTGGCGGATTAGATTTGGGTTTTCATATGGAAGGATATCAAACGATTTGGGCGAATGATTTTGCCGAATGGGCAGTTGCCTCGTTTCGCGAAAACTTGGGTGATGTTATTCACTATGGTGATATAACAAAAATTGATCCATATACAGATAAAACGATACCTGACTGCGACTTGGTTTTGGGCGGTTTCCCTTGTCAAGATTTCTCTGTTATATGGAAACAACCGGGCTTAAACGGAAAACGTGGCGGATTATATAGGCATTTTCTTGAGTTTGTAGATGCTAAAAAGCCTAAAGCATTTGTTGCGGAAAATGTTAAAGGATTACTAACTGCAAATAAACACAAGGCAATAGAGACAATTATTCACGATTTTGAAAACATTGCGCCAGGATATATAGTAAAGCCACATTTATATAATTTTGCTGAATACGGTGTCCCTCAATTCCGTGAGAGATTACTTATAGTAGGAATCAGAATTGACACGGGCTTTGATTTTAAGCATCCAAAGCCCACTCACGGACCAAATGGGGCTCAACCATATGTCACTGCGGGACAAGCATTGCAAGGCGCATTGGATGTGCCATATAACAATGAGCGAATTAATTGTAAAGAAAAAACACGTCAAATGTTAGAATTGATTCCCGAAGGCGGTAATTTTACGGATATTCCAAAAGATAATCCACTTTATGTAAAGGGAATGATTTCTCATGTTTATCGGCGTATTGATAGAAACGAGCCAGCAAAAACAATTATAGCCGCAGGTGGTGGCGGGACATGGGGATATCACTATCCAGAGCCTCGACCTCTTACAAACAGAGAACGCGCACGCTTGCAATCATTTCCCGATGATTTCAAATTTATGGGAAATATAACGGAAGTTCGTCGACAAATCGGAAATGCCGTTCCACCTGTTGGCGTACGTGCCATAGCTAAAAGATTAATGCCCCTTTTTACGGGAGATTACAAGTCTATTGATTTGCAAGAAGAATATGCACATTTGAAAAGTCTCACTATAAAAGAACGCTTAGAGCTTGTGACGCAAGAAATGGAGTGATGCTATGGATTTTTTGTTCTCGAATTATAATCCGTTAAAAACCTCATTCCAAACATTTGCGGATTCTTTTTATAGTTTACTGCCACAAACCGATGAATTGAGTATCGCGGTTGGATATATTACTTCCGATTCGTTGATAGAGTTGCAAAAAGCCGTTGAATTAAACCATGTACATAAGTTGAATTTAATTATCGGGATGCACTACATTGAGCAGTTTACGCAAGTAGAATATAAATCAGCTGTAAAGTTAAATGATTTTCTGCGCGCTAATAATGCGGGTGAAGTTCGGTTGGTAACGCCGTTTCGTTATCACGGTAAATTATATTCGTTTCAAAAAGGAAGCAAAGTATTTGCGGGGATTATCGGCTCAAATAATTTGAGCAGCATCGTAGATTGTCAAAATCGAATATATGAATCCTCAATACTAATCAATGATGAGCATTCGCTTTCAAAAATGCAAGGTTTTATTTTTGATTTAAGAGACAAAGCAACCGAAAATATTGCAGATTTAGATATAACTACATTTAAGAGCGGAAATCCGATTTTGGAAGGACAAGACTTTGTATCGAAAGCATCACCACAAGAATTAGCACAGTGTCTTTCGTCTTTAACAGACGTAAAATTTGATATTCCGATCAAAGATACGCCTCAAAGCAATTTGAATGTATTTTTTGGTAAAGGTCGCGAAACGAAATCTACAGGAGTTATAAAACCACGACATTGGTATGAAGCTGAAATAATTGTTTCAAAAGCAATTACTTCATTGAACGGATACCCACAGGCAAAGACAAATTCCGCAGCCTTTGATGTTATTACGGACGATGGTTGGAAGTTTAGATGTAAAGTCAGCGGAGATTACAGTAAGAATTTTCGTTCCGAAGGCGATTTGTGTATTTTAGGAAAATGGCTAAAGGGACGGTTAGAAAATGCAGGTGTTCTTTCGGGAATTACCCCTATTACTGCACAAGAACTGCAGGAATACGGTCGCTGTAGTTTTTCGATGACGAAAACGACTATACCGAATTTATGGTATCTTGATTTTAAGGTGTAAAATGATGAAAAATTGTCTTCAAAACTATTTGAATAGTATATCGGTAAAAAATCCTTCTCTCGCGGTTGCAATAAAGCAAACGACTGATGATATAGTACC
>CAZOGS010000175.1:0-2517 GCA_964579375.1 uncultured Muribaculaceae bacterium | reverse complement strand
ACACTGACGCAAAGATATTTTTGAACGGATGATTTTGCCCTGTTTATACCCCTTTGTGCCGCATTTATGACCTCATTATCAGCACAAACATCAAAAAAATCACAACCTGCAGAAGCATAAACGGCAACAAGTTTTTCGACCGTATCGACATCTTCGTTTCCCGCTCCACAAATTAATTTAAAGCATTTTTTTTCTTTTAAAAGTTCTTCAAGCATTACAAATTTGCTTCATTATACTTGCAAAGACGTTCAAATTCTGCAATTTGAGCCATTGTAACTTCGTACATATCGTCTTTGTCCGCATAAAACTTTTTGTACCACTCTACAGTAAAATCAATGGTTTTATCTATATCAAGAGTAGGTGTCCATCCTAAAAGATTTTTGGCTTTATCACTGTTCAAAACGAGTCTGTCATATTCGAAAAATTTCTTGTCGTTATCTTCTACAATAACGCCTTGACCGTACACATTAATAAATTTTTGCAAGAAATCTTTTACAGTTAAATTTCCGTCGGTGTTTGCTCCGAAATTAAAAGCTTCCGCACATTTTTCACCGTTTTCATACAAATTTTTGGCTAACGTTAAATAGCCGGAAAGTAAGTCTAAAATATGTTGAAAAGGTCTGACCGACTCAGCGTCACGCAATTTTATTCTGCTTCCGATTGAAACTTCTTTAATAAATTCAGGAATTAATCTGTCTTTAATCCAATCACCGCCCCCGACTGCGTTACCGCCTCTTGCGGTTGCAATGGGAAACGAACCGGATGCTTCTGATTTTCTGTAAGTATCAACCATCATTTCCTTACATGCCATTGATGCGGAGTAAATATTTGCACCGCCAATTGTATCCGTTTCAACATTTTCGTTTTTTCTGTCCGCATAACAAGCACCGCTTGAAATTTCTACATAAGCCTTTACACAATCATATTTTTTTGCGGCTTCCAATACATTCATCGCCCCTAAAACGTTAGTCTGAAACGTTACGGCGGGGGATTGTTCGGCAATACTTACAACGGGTTGAGAAGCAAGATTTATAATTATTTCGGGACGGAATTTTTTCATTACATCATCTAATCTTTTTACGTCCATAATATTGCCAAATTCGTTCTTGCAATGGCTGTAAAGCCGAACTTCTTCATACATTGAAGGATCTGTATCGGGTTCAAGTGCATAGCCTAAAACGTTTGCTCCAAGTGACTTTAACCACAATGTCAACCAACAACCTTCAAAACCTGTATGCCCTGTTAAAAAAACTCTTTTTCCGTTGTAAAAATCATTAAACATTTAAAATCCTTTTCATTTCGCCGATATTTCTAATTATCGGGGCAAAAGATAATAATGTCAACACTTTTGATATTATTCTGTTAACAACATCACATTATTTAACCCAAATTGTCACATTGAAAATTACAAACGTTTGTCAGGATTTAAAACAACAATTTCCCAATTTAAGTAACACGCAAAACATACCCAGAACCAATAAGGAAGTAACAAAAGAAAGGCAAAAAGAGAAACTTGTGAAAAGAAATAAATTGTTGCTCCGACTGCAATTACAAGCATAATCGTCAACAATAACGCCGCTTTTGGCATCTCAAAAACAAAAAATACGGGCGACCAAAGTAAATTTAACAAAAATTGCAAAGCAAAAAAACTTATCGCCTTCATTCTAAAAACGCTGTCGGGCTCAATTAAAACAAAAAATAAAGCCGCAAACATCAAAATATATAGAACAAACCATGCCGTTTTAAAAACTTTAGGTGCAGGTGTTAATGGCGATTTCTTCAAACTTTTGTAAAATTTTCCGTCGTACATAAATTGATTATTAGCCTGTTATGACTGAATTTCATTAGACTTTCTTCTGATTTTAAGAAATGTTTATTTTGAGCATAAAAAAAATTTTTAAGTTATAATTAAGACACATAAAGTTATAGAAAAGGTGTAATCATGGAAATATTGACCGAAAAAGAAGGATTAATAACTCAAATTATCGGACCTGTTATCGACGTTGAATTTCAAAGTGGTAAACTTCCGAAAATTTATGATGCTTTAGAAATGTATAATGCTGACGGACAAAAAGTTGTTGCTGAAGTTCAACAACACTTGGGCGAAAACAAAGTCCGTTCTGTTGCAATGTCATCAACTGACGGTTTAAAAAGAGGAATGAAGGTTGTAAATACCGAAAATCCTATTTCTATCCCTGTCGGAAATCCTATCTTGGGCAGAATTTTGAATGTACTCGGCGATGCCGTTGACAACGCAGGAGAAATTCAAACAGACACCCATCTTCCCATTCACAGAAATGCTCCGACTTTGACGGAACAAAATACCGAAATTGAAATTCTTGAAACAGGTATTAAAGCAATTGACTTAATTCAACCTTATCAAAAAGGAGGAAAAGTCGGTTTGTTCGGCGGTGCAGGTGTTGGAAAAACAGTTCTTATTCAAGAGCTTATTCATAACATCGCAATGGCTCACAACGGTGTTTCCGTTTTCGGCGGTGTAGGTGAAAGAACAAGAGA
>CAZOGS010000174.1:0-2552 GCA_964579375.1 uncultured Muribaculaceae bacterium | reverse complement strand
GGTTGGGTGTCTTTTTTTGTCTTGAAAGACTGTCACTTAGCGCGACAGCCCCTTACAAATAGCAAGTCCGAGTATATGAATTGTAAACGGACATTGTATTATAACACAAAATGCAAACTGAAGGCATATTGTATCAATTCGTCCATATTCTTACACAAATCAATTCCAAATTTTACTATTCCTTTTTGAGTATCGTTCAACGAATTATTATGGTCAACGCATTGTTTTGCAAATTCTTTCATTGGTTCAAATGTCATATTATATTCTCCTTCTGCTTCCTATTGTAGAATGCTTTTTAGAAATCCTGCCAACGTAATATTTCATATCGGTTACCACGCGTCACGCAATTATATTTTTATGTGATCATTATTTACAAACAGAATATTGCGTATAAAGGAATGGATTTTATACCGTTTTCAAACCCGAAATTTTTTACGGAAAGCCTAATGGAATATGCAGGGGCATATTTATCCACAAAAGTTTTCAAGCTGCGCGCTCTTACGTTGTCTGCGGATTTCACTTCTACGGGAACGACCGAATCGCTTTGGCGAATAATAAAGTCAAGTTCTGCTTTTCCGTTAGATTCCCAATAATTCAATCTATAACCTTGCGCAACAAGTTGTTCTGCCACGTAGTTTTCGGCAAGCAACCCCCTTGCTCTATCGGACATTATGCTGTTAACCAAAATATCTTGAGGCAAAGTGCCCGATTTGAAACAAAGCAGTCCAACGTCGGAATAATAAATTTTGAATGCGTCAAGTTGCTCGTATACCGATAACGGTAATTTTCCATCCGTAACTTTAATGTTTTCTAACACCACGCTTGCCGCTTTTAACCATTGAAGAGAAAGTTCATAATCGTTTGCTCTCGCATTGCTTTTAATTACGGCATACTGAAATTTTGTGTTTTCTTTTGCGAGTTGTGAAGGCAACGTGTTAAAAATAGCAATACTTCGTATTGTTTCGTTGGGCGTTGCATATTTCGTCATATCTGCGATATACGAATCGGAAATATCCGCTTGAATCGAACGAACGGCATCAAAATTATCCGTTTCGAGATAAGTTTTTACCGCTGCAGGATATCCGCCGATTACAAGATATTTTCGATATAATTCTAATGCAAGATTATGATAAACGTCTGCAAGGGGCGTAGAACCGTTATATGCTTCTTTTATTTTACCGATAAGGGCATTGTTCTCCGTAGCGAGCAAAAATTCTTCGAAAGAGAGTGGATACATAGTAAGCATATCTACTTTCCCGACGGGGAAAGAAAACTTCCCACGATTGATTGCCAATCCTAAAAGACTACCAGCCGCAACTATATGATATTCGGGAGCTTCTTCGCAAAAATATTTTAACGAAGTAAGCGCTTGCTCGCAAGCTTGTATTTCGTCGAAAATGATAAGTGTTTTGCCGGGAAATATGGATTGCCTTGAATACGCCGAAAGTTCTTCGATAATGCGTTTCGGGTTCAAATCGGGAGCAAATATTTTGTTTAACGTTTCCGTATTACCTTCAAAGTGGAGATATACTACGTTATCATAATATTTTTTACCAAACTCCAAAAGTACGAAGGTTTTTCCGACCTGCCTTGCACCTTTTAACAAAAGCGGTTTTCGATCGGTTGACTCTTTCCACTTAAGCAAACTATTCATTATGAGTCTTTCCATAAGAAAATTCTCCTTTCTATTTGAGTGACTTTATTATACCAATAAAAAAGATAAAAGTCAATCATTTTACACTATTATGTTCCTAAAAGTGTATTGACAATACAGAAAAAGGAACATATAATGTCGGTTGATGTAAAAACTTGTCGTTTGAAAATACGAGAAATAAATAAAAAAGCTTGAATTGAAGAATAAAAGTTTTACGGCCTTGTCATGTATACCAAGACAAATACGCACTTCTTCTACGACCTGATGCGTAATGAAGACACTGCGCAAAAAATGAGCAATCACAAGGATGTCATGTAACTAAAAATATATCGTTTCGAAAAGGATTTTTTAATTGAATAACCCAAAGCATAAAGATATCCAGGAGTAAAATCCTGGCTTTTTCAACGATTAGTCTTCAATTACGATACAATTCACTCTTAGAGTTTTAGCGGTACAAGCGTCTATTGCAATTATTCCCTTATTATAGTAAGGCGAAAAATCGGCGCCGGCGTCAAATTCTGAACCGTTACCTAGAATTTTATAGTGTCCGTAAGAACAATGCCAATGACCGCAAACAATAGTTTTGTCTTTTTCAATTACGCCTTTATTCGCAACATCCATTCCGTTATACCAACGAGCCAAATTCCAGTCAACAGCGTCAGCCATTCGCCATTCTTTCATATATTCAAAACTAATAGGTTTTCCGCCATAATCTATGGCGTTGCACGGAATCCAACCGTAGACAAAAATATAATTGTCCGTTTCAAAATAATCAACCATATTGGGAATTATACGACTAAAATACGGTGTGACATTCATTAAGTCGGCGCATTCTCAAAAAGTAGGGGCTGTCGCGCTAAGTGACAGTCTTTCAAGACAAAAAAAAGACACCCAACCA
>CAZOGS010000173.1:0-2565 GCA_964579375.1 uncultured Muribaculaceae bacterium | reverse complement strand
GACTGTAAATCTGCCGTCAACGACTTCGATGGTTCGAATCCATCCCTGCCCACCAAAAATCCTCGTAACGAAAGTTACGAGGATTTTTTACTTATTACGATTGCTTCTTTACTCTTACTTTAAGCTAACGAAAGTTGAACACAATACGCCCGAAGAATCTGATTTTCCGCACACTGCGAGGATTTTCAACGCAGGATTGGCGAAAATATACCTTAAAAAACCGTATGGAGTTCGGCTTCCGTCAGCTTATAAGCTGCGTTGCGCAGGGGGTGTTTTGGGAAGTGAGAAGGAAAAGGTAACAGGTAAGAAGTTCTGTGTCTGCTTCTCAGATGAATATAAAAATTTTCGTCAAAGCAGATTCAAATCACCGAAATCGCGAAGCGGACAAAACAAAAAAAGAGATTTTTGAATATGTGCCGTTTTAATACTCTACGCAGCGTAGGTTGCCACATCCATAACCTCATAGTATAATAAGCGCAGAAAGGATGTGATAAACATGAATTCATACGTCACGGGAGCGACAATCAAAACATTAAGAGAAAAACAGGGAATCACGCAAATTGAGCTTGGTAATCGCCTTAACGTGAGCGGGAAAACCGTTTCCAAATGGGAAACTGCCAAAGGACTGCCTGATATTTCTTTGCTTCAACCACTATCTGAAGCATTGGGTGTATCTGTCATCGAATTGATGAACGGAGAATTTGTTATCAATCGGAATAAATCTTCCAATATGGCACGAATTAAATTCTATGTTTGCCCTGTTTGTGGGAATGTGATACACAGCAGCGGAAGCACGTTAATAAGCTGTTGCGGCATTACCCTGCCCGCTTTGGAGGCAGAAAAGGCGGACGAGAAACATATTCTTACCGTCGAAACCATGGAAGATGAGTTTTTCTTAACCATCCACCACCCTATGACAAAAGAGCACTATATTTCTTTCGTTGCTTTTGTTACCACAGATCGGATAGAGATGGTGAAGCTATATCCGGAAGGAAACGCCGAAACGCGTATGCAGCTTCGAGGCTGTGGGACGATTTATTGGTATTGTAATCAACACGGGCTGTTTAAAAAAAGTTTTAATTTCAGAAAAAAGTGAAAAAGCACTTTAATGTTCACGCTTGCTTCTTTTTCATGAATTCCGTTCCCGTTTTAACTTTTACCCCAACTATTGACAAAGAGCCAAAACAAAAAGAGCCGTCTTTGTACTTAGGCAAAAACGGCTCTCGTATTTTATTTAATTTTATTTTGCATATAGTTTTTCTAAATATTTTTCAACTTCATCAACCATTTTTTCGGCTTCATGAAGTCCGTTTATTGATTCCTCTTTTGATATAATATAGAAATCATCATAATCACTGTGGGATCTTGCACTGAATTGAAGGTCTATGATTTTGGAAATTTCGGCAGTAAAAACACCCGTCTTAATATATCTTTTTCTAAACTCGGATATAATTCCCGAATGTTTCTTGCTGTCAAATTCATCAAACACCAAAACAGCTCTCATTGCATGAAACACAGCATAATATGAACGGTTAGCAGATGCCTTGTAACTTTGTGAATTTATTAAAACAAGTGAATCGCTAAGACATTCTTTTGCCGTATCCAACCTTAGTTTTGACAGAGATACTTTATCTTCATACTGCAACTTTAACACCCTCTCTGTCTACATTTCGATAGAATGGCAAAATTTCTTTGAATTTATAGAACCGATCTTGAGGCACAATACATAAAGACAACACACTGTCAAGGTCTATTTCAAGTTCATAAATTCTGTCATAAATCTGCCTTGTATACTTATTAACATCGGCATTATCAACATCAGCTAATATCATTATATCAATATCGGATTCATCATCATAATCTCCACGGGCATAAGAACCGAACAATATAACACAATCAAGTTTATCTGTTAACACATTTTTCACTTCGGTTGCCACGGTTTTGAGAATTTTTTCAAGTTGATTTTGAGTACACATTGCCATTCCTCCTTTCATCAATATTAGTATACACCAAAAGAGTAACAAATGCAATAAATTTTATCTGCCTGCATACCAGTCGTCATAAGGAGAATCTTTGATTTCAATTGTGTTCGATTGTTACTCTTTATTCATCATATCGGCAGGTGTCCATACATCGGAAAGTTCTGCTCTTGCTATATAGTTACCGTCGGGCTGCCAAAGAGGTATGAAAAGAACATTGACATACACATTAAATTTTACAGAGATATTTTTCGTTAGGGTATGCGGAAATATCTTTAATAATCTGTGTTCGGTAGTCGTGAATTGTATCTGTTGCGGTACCGCAACAGATACAATTATGCGTTTTAACTTTTACCCCAACTATTGACAAAGAGCCAAAAAAATTCCGTCCACTTTCGTGAACGGAATTTTTTGGAGGTACCACCCGGATTTGAACCGGGGAGTGAAGGTTTTGCAGACCTTTGCCTTACCACTTGGCCATGGTACCGAATATTAAATTTAAACTGGAGCGGATGACGGGGCTCGAACCCGCTACCTCCACCTTGGCAAGGTGGCGCTCTACCAGATGAGCTAAATCCGCATATTG
>CAZOGS010000172.1:0-2574 GCA_964579375.1 uncultured Muribaculaceae bacterium | reverse complement strand
TCAATAACGATAAGCTCTGCTAATAGAATAGAAGAGAAGAGTTGTTTGTGTTGCAGAGGGTTAAAAAATTCCCGATAATGAGGAAGTCGGGAGTCGTAAACATCCGTGTAAAAATTCATCCTGATGCTAATTTTAATAAAGATAAATACTGATATAACGAGTTGTTTTTTGTTATAGTTATAGAAGATTAATGTATAAAAATACTTAATGGAGAAAAGAGGATTGTACATGAAAAAAATTACAGAGTTGTTCTTAACCGTTTTGGAAAGTAAAATCGGAATTGCTTTATTGTGTGTAGTTCCTTTTTTATTTATGAATAAGAATCTTTTATCCGAATTATATTTTGAAGCGTTCATTGTATTTTTTGCATCATTTGTTACTGCAAAAAGATTTACGAAAAAAGAATGTTTTCAATTTGCACTGTTATATTTGGCGTTTTTCTTTATTCTTGAAGCAGGTAGCTTGATATTTGGACTTACAAATTCCGCATTTGGTTTTATTACGCTAATATTCAACGGGCTAATTATATTATTGAGCTTGGGAGTGAGAATTATTCTTTGGTTTTTTGCAGGCGGATTAATTTTTTATCTGATAAATTTAATTACTGTTAAAACAGTAACAAAGTTTGAAAAAATATTTTTGCCTGTCAGAAAATTTTTAACAAATCCTTTAAAAGTTGTTCTTTGCGGAATTGCAATTTTTATTTTGATGTTTATATACAATGGGATTTTTGTAAGTGTCAAATCTTTATCACTTCCGATAAATACGGGTTTTGTGGGAAAAATCGGTTTAGAAAATGAAGAATTATTGTTGTTTTCTTCTGTTGAAAACAAATTGGCAATTTTTAACTTTAAAAATAATGAATTTAATACAAACTGTCCTCAATTAAAGCAAAAGCCTGACGGTTTTAATAATGATTTTAACAGTATTAACTTTAAAAAAATGCCGAACGGTGATATTTTTATTAGAAGATTTTTTGTAAAAAGTGATGATAAAAAGCAAAGAAAAACTGTTGCTTACATATATTCACCCTCGGAAAATAAAATAATTTATGAAGAAGAGCTTCCCGATAAAATTGCCTTTTACCAAACAGCAATTGCTTTTCTTGATAATCAAAAAGTCCTTTGTGTAGGTGCAGATGACGATAAAAAAACTTATATATATGATATTCAAGACAAAACTTTGAACGAAGCTGCAGAAACAAAGCAAAAAAGAAGAGGCTGTGAGCTGTTGTCGTTAAATAACGGAAAGATTTTAATTTGGGGCGGTTATGCTGATGATTGTAAGAGTGCGGAATTATACGACATTAAAAATAATGAAGTTTTTGAAATTCCGACTAACTTCAGCTTATATTTTACCTATGGAAAAGACAAACTTTATCTTTTAGATGACGGAACTGTTTTGATTAAGACTACAAAATTAGAAGAAAAAAAAGCTGACGGCATAGGAACTCACGTAAGCGGAATATCCGGAACAGGCTATCCTATTTCTTATTTTGTAAAATTTAATCCGAATGATAACTCTTTTAGCGGTTTTGTACCTGATAAAAATCAAAGAAATCAAATTCATAATTACAATTCCGTAGTTACAAAAAACGGTAAAATTATCATAGCGGGAGGTTCTTTAGTAAACAGAAAATCTAAACATCTTGCAGGAGATAATAACAGAATATTCGTTTATGATATAAAAAACGGTAAATTAAGACAGACATATCTTTATAAATTCCCAACGACATTGGATGCTACTATTTTTGCAATAAACGATAAAGAATTTGTTATTCACTATGCTCCTGTTCTCGGAACAAAAAAATATAACAAAAACTTAGATAAAAAAATTAAGTTTTTTAACAGGTGATATTTTGGCACTTGGAGCGGAAAATCATTGATTTTCAGCATCTTAATCTGTATAATTGTAACAGTACAATTGGCATTTATTAGAACTTGTCTGATAGAAGGAAAATATGTTATTAAGAAAAGCCGATAAGAACGAAGCTGAATTGTCTTACCAATGTATTGAAGATGCAAGAGAATATCATAGATCCTTGGGTTTTGAACAATGGCATCCGGAGTATCCGACACTTGTTACAATTGAAGCAGATATTGAAGCGGGTATTGGTTACGTTTTTACTGATGAAGAAGAAATTTTGGGATACTGTTGTATCATCATTGGCGAAGAACCTGCATATTGTAATATTGACGGAGAATGGAAAACCGACAGACCATATTCCGTTGTTCATAGAATGGCGTTTTCAAAGAATACAAGAGGAAAAGGATTATCCGGAAAAGCGATTACATTAATCAAAAATTTCTGTATTGAAAATGGGATTGAAGCAATTCGTGTTGACACGCAAAGTGAAAACAAAGTAATGCAACATATTTTGGTACGAGAAGGATTTGAATATTGTGGTCTGATTACTTTTGACGGTGGTCCAAAACTCGGATATGAATGGGATAGATAAAACGCTAAGGTACGGAAAATCATTGGTTTCCCTCATTTAAAATATATCCTGAAAATATACGGTCATTCTTGTATATGTTACGTAATTCGGTGACAAAAATTGTTTTTTCTTAACAT
>CAZOGS010000171.1:0-2585 GCA_964579375.1 uncultured Muribaculaceae bacterium | reverse complement strand
TTTATTTTTTTGGTACTCCCTGCGGGAATCGAACCCACAACTAGCCCTTAGGAGGATATATCTGCCCCTAATGTAGGGTTTGCTAAATACCTAAAATGCATATTTTGCACGATTTTCGCCGTTTACTAGCCGTATTTTGCGTAATTTTTACGCTGTTTAATATCTTTTATAGCGTTCAATAAACCAAAGCAACCAAAAAGGTCACCGAATTGGGTAACATAAACCTATGGCAATAATTGTATAGGCATTACCAACCCCTGTGCTTTTTTATTTCTTTATATTTTTCTGGGCCATAAAGACATTCCCAGCAAATTCCTTGGTTTCCTTGCGTAAAATAAAACTCGTTATCGCCACCTTTTTTGCCGCATTGAGAACATGTATAGGTTCTCTTAGTATATTCATAATTCGGTTGAGTGCCATTATTATGAGTAAAATTTGTGCTGACATCAACAACAGGGTTATTCTCAATAATAACTTGATTACTTCGTTGTATTTCTAATCGCGCTTTCCTTTCTCGCTCATGTTTTTCCGCTAATTCCTGGCGTTCTTTTTTCTTTAATAACATTTGAGCGATTTCAGTTTCTTTTTGATTTTGCCATTCGATAAACCTTAAATTATAACCTTTGATAGACAATTCACCGTCTAACACGCATAGGTCTTTTAAGTCTGCTTTTTCTTTGTATATTTCTTGACCGCTATTTAACTGATACTTCTTTTTATCAAGTCGATATTGAATAATCTTGTCCCCGTCAACTAAAATAAAATCATTGTTTTTCGATTCGTTCAGTAAATAACGCTTTAAAAAAGACACGCCGTTTTCTTTAAACAATAACATCTCTTCTCCGATCACAATCCACTTAACGTCAATGTTCCTTAACGAGTACTCTTTCAATAATTTTTCTACGTAGCCGAGCGTAGTTTTCGAATCTCCCATTTCTATAACGAAAGAACCATTTCCGTTTGAGCAAAGTAGCGGAGAATAATGGTGATCCAAAATTTTTATCTCGGTTTCGACTTCATATCCGAGATCTAAAAAATGTCGAGATAGAGATATTCGTAATTTCTTAAAAATTTCGTTATCATTTTTGTCAAATCTATCGTAGTCGCAGTCGGTATTCGTCAAATGAGCAAAATAAGCCTGTTTTTTGTCACCGTGACAATATCTTAGAATAGGATTTTTACAATGCGGGTCAACACATTTTAGATATTTGTTTCTGCTACTTATCCTAACAGCCTTTTCTTCTTGATAATTCAATGATATTTCATATGCGCTAACAATTCGATCGTTTAATAATGCTTTATCCATAAAACCCCCTTTTAATTGTATTATAGCACGATTATATTTCAAAGATCTGCATGTTTAATACAAATCTTTTCAATGCTGTTTATTATAGATTTGCATTTGGTAACAGATAACCTAAATTCCTTTGCTACCGCAAGCAAATCGTCTTTGGCCGGATTGCCGTTACCGTTTACCGTCATTTCGTGCTCGAATTTATCTGTTACACGCGTTAAGTCGTATGCAGGCGAAAGAATGTAACCACCCAAGTTTTCGTCGTAAAGGAAAGCAAAATTTTTGCCGTGATCGTCTTTGTTTTCATAAAAGACGTTGAAACACATACGGCGGAACGCCTCGTATAAATCGTCGGTAGGTTTTGCGCTAATCGTTTGGATAACTTGGAAAAGATGCATATAATCAAGGTTCGGGATTTTATGCGTGGTTTCTAAAAGTGCGGCAAGAGAAATCATATGAATACGTTTATCACCGTTTCTATCAAACCGTTTAACGCCGAAATACCCCGTACACAATTTAGACGGAAACAATTTATATTCGTTTACGTTAATTCCGCATTTTTCAGCCGTTTGGTTTGCGACGAACTCTTTTTCGCCAACGTTTTTTGGGTCAATTCTGCAGGCGAATTTTACAATCCATTCTTCACCGTCGATTTTTATATGCGCCTTAGGTCTTGCACCGCCGCTTGAACCGCCCAAACCGTAAACTAAGTCTAAGTTGGCGGGTTCGCTTTCGTCATTCAACACCTTTTCAATTTCCTTTGACAATTCGTCAAAATCAAAACCGCCGTATTCATATTCAAACGGTTGGCTCGGTTCATAAGTTAATCCGCCCAAACCGTTTTTATTTACAAGCGATAATTTAGTCAAAATAGAAATTTTATTAGGATTTATGCCTTTTTTGCTCAACAAGCGATTCATTAAGAGTTCGCCCCAACCGTCAGGCAAAGAGTCCCAAAATACGCCGTATAAACCTGCAAATAATTCTTTTTTGCTTATGTGGACGGCATTATCTAACGGCAATGATAACGGAGAAATAGAAAAGCCGTTTTTTACCCAAGCGTCGTCATACTGAAAGCCGATTACAGACGGCTCAATCTCGGCAAGGTAGCCGACTATACGGTCATTATACTTAATGGTAACTTTTTTAACGTCGTTAATCATACTTTCAAATCCTTTAAGTTCGTAACGATCTTATTGCCGAAAAGCGTGTCAAAATCTTCTAAACAATTAAGAACACTTGCTATTTTAAGCAAAGAAACAAGCGCTATATCGCCCGTGCTTTCAAAGCG
>CAZOGS010000170.1:0-2589 GCA_964579375.1 uncultured Muribaculaceae bacterium | reverse complement strand
GATTTAGAACACTACCATTTTGTTATCGACAAAAACGGTAAGGTTTATAACGGAAAATTTAAGCCCGAAGATAATCTCGACTGTGCGGACGGGAAATATGCCGCTCATACAGGTGGCGGGAATACGGGAAGTATCGGCGTTGCGGTTTGCGGTATGGCAGGCTACAAGGGCAAACTTTCCGATACAAAATATCCGCTCACGGCGGTGCAAGTTGAAAAAATGTTCTCGTTCACGGCGGAATTGTGCCGTAAATACGGTATTCCGATTACGCCCGACACGGTTTTAACACACTACGAGTTTGGGAAAAGTCACCCGAAAACGAGCAGTTACGGCAAGATTGACATAACAATCTTACCGCCGTATCTGTCGGTAAAACCTGCCGACATTGGAGATTTTATACGAAAAAAAGTTAAGTGGTATTATAAAAAATCTGTTTAATATTTTCAAAAAAAGAAAAATTTTTAAAAAATTTATGTAAATCGGAAAATATATTAAAAAATTTTTGCCTAAAAAAGGCTATATTGGTAATGTTAGGAATTGAGAATGTTGCCGTTATTCTTTTTTTTAACAGCAAGAATACGGAGGAAAGATGAAATCAAATTTAAAAGAAAAGCAAGAGTATGAAAAAATTATCGATGCAAAAATTGCATCGCAAATTTTGGGTATTTCCCGTTCATCGGTTTACAAATTGGTGGACAAAAAACAGATTGATTATATTGAATATCCGGATGCGATTCGATTTTATGAAACTGATGTCTTGAATTATCTGAAAAAACACAGAATTAAGGCTATATAAAAATAAACTCCGTTGTCGTAATATGACTTCGGAGTTTTTTATTGTTATATTTTTTCAATTTCCGCAAAATCGGTTAATTCAATTGTTTCGTCGGTAATATATTTTTGCTCAATTTTTTTCTTGGGTTGAATTCCTAAATTTTCGAGGGCAGAAATTTGTTTAATCAATCCTCCCTTGCCTTTTGCGGTCGCAAAAGCTTTGTCAAAAGCTTCTGTTGTTGTATTAAAGCTCGTTCTGATTTTTTCTAAATTTTCAAGAAACGTTACGAGTTTATTATAGGTGCTTGTTGCGGTTTTCAAAATACTTTCGAGATGTTCTGATTGATTTTGTTGTGCCCAAATTCTTCCGATTAATTTCAACGTTGCAAAAAGTGTGGACGGGCATACGATAATTACGTTTTGAGCTAATGCGTGAGATACAAGTTCGTTGTTTGAATAAACATAGCTTGCACAAGATTCTAAAGGCAAGAACATTAATTTAAATTCCGGTGTGTGCAAACCGTCGAGAGTGTTGTATTTCCCGCTAAGCTCGTCTATCATTGCGTTTACGGCATTGTAGAAACATTTAAGTTGTGCTTTCTTTTCCTCTTCATCTTCGCTGTTTGAAAATTCAATGAAATTATTCAACGGACATTTTGAGTCAATAATAATGTTTTTATTTTCGGGCAAATAAAGCACTACATCGGGTCTTGGGCGTTCTGTCGGAGAAGAAACATCCTTGAATGTTTGTTGCGTAATGTAATTTCCTTTTTCTTCGTCGTCTTTTTTATTCACAAGCCCTGCTTGTTTCAAAAGGTTGTCCAAAATCATTTCGCCAAACTCTCCTCTAACTTGAGAATTTGCTTTGATTGCGTTTGTCAAATCCGTTGCGGTTGTTTTGATTGAAAGACTTTCTTTGACAAGACTTTCGATTTTTTCTTTAATCGTTGCGGTGTTGCTTTCGCCCTGTTTATTAAATTCTTCCACCTTTTCTCTGAATTGTTCGAAATTTTCCTTTATCGGCTTGAGCTTTTCCTCTAAAGCCTCTCTGTTTTGTTCCCTCAAATCGCTTTGTTCGTCTTTGATAACCTTATTTGCAATGGCGGTAAAGTCTTCTTTGACAATTTTTTGAAGCTCTGTGAGCATTTCAAGCTTCGTTTTGTCGACAGAAAGCTCGTTTGACAATTTATTTATCTGTTCTGCAAGCTCTTTATTCTCTTTTTGAACGTTTTCCAAAATTTCAACTTTTGCCCTGTCTGAAACGCTTTGTGCAATGAGATTTTCGGCTTTTTCGCTCAATGTTTTGTTTTCTTGTTTCAAAAGATTGTTTTCTTCCGAAAGTTTTTTAACTTCGGTATTTTTTAGTGCCAAACCGACAAAAAGACCCGTGATAAGTGTGATTACTGCGATAACAATACTTAAAATATCCATGTTTCCCCTTTTTATTAACTAAATATATTTTATCATAATGTTGCACTGCGTCAAAAAAGGACTAAAATTTCTTATCGTTAATAAAATTTAATTTTTTATTAAGATGTAATTTCGCAAAACAAAAGTCTATGCTTGTTTTTATGACTGTTGAAACGGATTTTTTGCTTAATCTTTAAATTTTATTAGCAAGTTTTTTTATCAAATCAGCCTATTTGTATACTTTATGATTTACTCTTTAAATTGCTGATGTATATTGATATTTTTGCTTTTTTATATTATATAACTCATAATATATTTTTACTTATGCATATAGATACAAGTAGGTATAAATGAGCAAAGTTTCAATCATTACGGCAAGTTATAATTATGAAAATTATATAAAAG
>CAZOGS010000169.1:0-2694 GCA_964579375.1 uncultured Muribaculaceae bacterium | reverse complement strand
AATAACGCAACTTCAAAATTAATTGCCAACCAAATAAAAGAATTGGAAAACGGAAAAATCAACAGAAAATCCTTCACCGATAAATTGGTTAAACAACAAGGTTCTTTAGACCCCGTAACTTATGAAAAAGTTATGGATGCGGCAATGAACATCCCTCAAGATTTTAAAGAAGTAACTCAAGCTTTCGGCAAAGCACACGGAAGCTCACAAGGAATTGCAAGATCGTTATTGGGTCAATCATTACAAACAATTGAACACATTCACCCGAAATCAAAAGGCGGTCCGAACGCAAGCGAAAACTTCATTGCTGAATGCGGCGACTGCAATTGGCCGAGAGGAAATTCATCATATATGGATTGGTTAAAGGTTCACCCCGAATATCCGATTAAAGCTCAACGCCACATTGAATGGTTCCAACAACAAATCGTTGACGGAAAAATTGATAACAGATATGACGATTACGGCATAGATGTTAAACAAACTCTTTCAAAAGAAACTAACGGAAAAATTAACCTCAAAGTTCTTTCTCCCGAAAAAATTCAAGAACTTAGAGAAGCAAGACAAGCAGGCGAAGAAATTAACGTACGTGAAGAAATTGAAGCTCAAGAAGCTGAAAAAGAAGAAGCTTAATTAACAAAAATTAGAACGTGAGGCGGATTTTAAAAAATCCGCCTTCATAGTTGTTGCAAGCACTTTGAAACTTTACCACCAAAATTATATTAATTTTTGTTAAGAAAAATACAAGAATTTAAGGAAAAAAGGCAATTATTTTTTTGAGCTAACTTCATGAGAGAGTGAGGATTAAAAAATCCGTGTAGTGTGTAAGAAAGTGTGATATTAATGGCAATTGCTCCGATTAGTTCAGTAAGTGTAGTTTCTGCAAAAGCATTTGAAAACAAAAAAGTTTCAAATCCTATCGTTTCAGAAACACCTAAAACTCAAGAACAAATTGCAGACAAAGGAGCATTAAAAGCATACTTCTTAGGCGGACAATCAGTTGCCTTTGGCGGTTTCCCCGTAAGCACAGGCGGATTTGTAACGAAAAAAATGGACGATGTACCGTGCTGTTGCTGTGGCGGCAGAATGGTAAGAGCAAATCAAATGGATGCGAAGGCGAGAGAATTTGCCGGTCTTACAGGTGAAAGATTGGCAAACAAAATTGAAGAAGATAAAGACTTTTTCAGAACACCTCAAAGAGTTGTTATGATGCTTGCCGCAGAAGAAGCAAGAGCTCACGGCGGCGACCTTTCAAAAGCTAAAGGCAGAGTCGGAAAAGGACTTAAAGAAAAAACACAAAATTATTGCATCAACTCATTAAAAGGAGCAGATACAATTGTAAAAGCAACTTACGGTGAAGATAACCCTGTATCAAAATTGATTGATTCGGAAATCACAAACCTCAGAAGCGGTAAAATTGACAGAATGAAGTTTACTGCAAAATTGGATAAAGTAGCAGATTCAGTTGACCCTGTAACTTATGATAAAGTTGTAGATGCGGCAATGAACATCCCCGCAAGCTTTGATGAAGTTAAAAAAGCTTTCGGCAAAGCAAACGGCAGTGCTCAATCAATTGCAAGACAAATGTTAGAACCCTCAATGCAAACTATTGAACACATTCACCCGAAATCATTGGGCGGTCCGAATGCAACACAAAACTTCATTGCAGAATGCAAAGATTGCAACAACCCGAGAGGAAACATGTCTTATGCGGAATGGTTGAAGGTTCACCCCGAATACCCCGCAAAAGCACAACAACACATTGAATGGTTCCAACAACAAGTTGTTGACGGAAAAATTGATAACAGATATGACGATTACGGCACAGACGTTAAATCAACTCTTTCAAAAGAATCATTTGGTGTAATTGAACTCAAAGTTCTCAACTCTGACAAAATCAAAGAACTCAGAGAAGCAAAGAAGGCAGGACAAGAAGTTAACGTAAGCGAAGAAATTGCAAAGCAAGAAGCTGAAAAAGAAGCAGAAAAAGCGTAAGCAATTAAACGATAAAAAACATATAAAGACGGGCACAATGTCCGTCTTTTTTGTTGCAAAATCCACATGATTATAACTCTATTTAAACTAAAGCCCGCTTATTTTTTTCCGATAAAAAACATCCTTAATTTATTTTTCAACGTGCAAAAAGCAATCTTTATCGTGGTCGTTAACAACTCCGATTGCCTGCAAATATGAATAAATAATCACTGTTCCGGCGTATTTCATCCCACGTTTTTTTAAGTCACGTGAAATTTCATCGGAAAGCCCATTTGACACAACAATTTTCCCTGTCCTATTAAAAACGACTTCCCGACCCGTAAAGCCCCATATATAATCCGAAAAACTGCCAAATTCTTTTTGGATTTTCATAAAAATTTTCGCATTCAAAACGGATGCCCGAATTTTTTGTTCACTTCGTATAATCTCTTTATTTGCAAGCAATTTGGCAATTTTCTCTTCATCATATTCAGAAACTTTTTGAACGTCAAAATTATCATAAGCAATCTTAAAAGCTTCTCGTTTTTTCAGCACGGTAAGCCACGACAAGCCTGCCTGAAAGCCTTCCAAAATCAGAAGTTCAAACAAATCCCTGTCATCATATTTCGGTTTGCCCCACTCTTCGTCGTGGTATTTTTTATAAATTTCGGACTTTTCGTCCACCCAAAAACATCTTTTCATTCTTCGATTTTTTCAAATTTT
>CAZOGS010000168.1:0-2717 GCA_964579375.1 uncultured Muribaculaceae bacterium | reverse complement strand
TGAGCGTCAGCGAAGAATCTCAAACAACTCAAAATAAAGGAAAAAATATGAAAAATCATAAACATGGTTTTACATTGGCGGAAGTGCTTATCACACTTGTTGTAATCGGTATAATTGCCGCAATGACCATACCTGTAATTTTTGCCAATCACAGAAAAGAAGAAACCTCTACTCGATTAAAGAAGTTTTATTCAACCATAAATCAAGCTGTTTTAATGGCACGAGCAAATGGTAATGATTGGGATTATTGGGCAGACAGTGCATTTGATGATGAAGATCCAACTTCTCAAACTGTTGAAGAGTTCGCAAAACAATATGTTTTTCCGTATTTTGTAATTCAATCATATGAAACGTTGAATGGGCGTTTATATATTTATCTAAATGATGGTTCGTATTTTTCTTTGTATAAAGGCTCTTGTCTTGATCTTGTTTTTGATACAAATGGTGATAAAAAGCCGAATGCAAATGGTATAGATAAATTTGATTTTTTGTATTGTCCGGCAACTGCATCTTCTTGGCTTGATACAAAAAAAGTAATTCCTTATTTGACACTTAATGAAACAAGAGAAGAGGCTTTAAATAAATGTAAGGATAAGGGATATACTTGTACAGGCTTATTAATGTTAGATAATTGGCAATTTAAAAAAGATTATCCGTATGAGATATAAATTTTTATTTTCTAACGGGTAGGATGGATAAATCCATGATTTACCGCATCAAAAGTCAAGAAGAAAGGCGACAAACGACCTCTTTTGAGGTCTTTTTGAGCATGGATTATCAAAAACTTTAATAAAATTTCCTGTATCGGCAAAATTCCTGTTTTTTGTTTGAAAAATCGAATTGATATTTTGCCGATAATATGATATGCTTTTCGTATGAAATATTTATCGGTAAGCGAAATTGCAAAATTATGGAATATATCCGAACGATCTGTGCGAAATTACTGTGCAACAGGCAAGATAGCAGATGCTTTTTTAACTGGAAAGACTTGGAATATTCCTGAAAATGCTGTAAAACCCGCCAGAAAAAATAAACACGTTGACAAGCCGAAAACGCTTTTAGATATTTTAAAATATGAAATGAAAAATAAAATCAAGGGTGGTATTTATCACAAAATACAGATAGATTTAACGTATAATTCAAATCATATAGAGGGTTCAAAATTAACTCACGACCAAACGAGATATATTTATGAAACAAATACAATAGGTGTAGAAGAAAAGGCTGTTTGTGTAGATGATATTATGGAAACGGTCAATCATTTCAGGTGTATAGATATTATCATTGAGAGAGCAAATTCTGAATTATCGGAAAATTTTATCAAAAAATTACATTTTATTTTAAAAACAGGTACAAAAAGCAGTAACAGTGAGAGATTTGCGGTTGGTGATTATAAAAAATACCCGAATATAGTAGGAAATATGGAAACCGTAAGCCCCGAAAATGTTGAAAAGGAAATCCAAAAATTATTAAAGAGATATAATAATCATTCAAAAGAAAAAAATTTAACAGACATTTTAGATTTTCACCATGATTTTGAATTGATACATCCGTTTCAAGACGGAAACGGCAGAGTAGGACGTTTAATAATATTCAAAGAATGCCTCAAGTACAATATTGTACCTTTCATAATAGATGATGGTATAAAATTGTTTTATTATCGGGGATTGAAAGAATGGAAAAGAGAAAAAGGATATTTAATCGATACATGCCTGTCGGCACAAGATAAATTTAAGGCATATTTAGACTATTTCAAAATAGATTATTAAAATTTTCGGGCGTGCATAATCTTATTGACTCCGTTCTTGTGTTTTCACTTGGCACCCTATTGACCCGTTCGCAATAAACGTGTCTATTCATAAAATTCAAAAGGAAAAAATTATCAGTATAATAGGCTTGAAAAATAAAAAAAAAGGGTTATAATAATAAAAGCGATGGGCATTAAGATTACTCCAATAATCTTAACTTTTAACCCCGTTCGCTGTTAAGAATCTAACAGCGTTACTGCCAAAATGGTTAGTAACGCTAATTTTTTATTTTTTGTGGTTAATAAAATTAACCAAATTATAAATAACGTTTTCACCATAGGCTCGTTTGCTCCTTTCTACTCTTGCCGACCTTTAGACAATTTACAGTTGTAAGGTGGAATTTCGAAAATTGAACGGAGTGCCCATCACTTATGGCTATTATATTGATTAATACACTAAACTTCAATTATTCAAATGAATGATAATTCTTTAAAATTAATTTTGATTATTCGGGCAGTCGTTTTTCTTGTGCTTAAATTTCAAACGGGGATTTAATTTTAAGTTTCTTTTTTAGGTACTTTTGGTGGCAAAAGTACCGCAAAACCACCCACTGCAACTTCGTGTCTTGTTTTGTAAACTCAACTTGAGCGGCGAAACTCACTTCGTTCAGACAGTCGCCGCTTTGTTATTGTTTCGTTAACCAAAACTACGTCACTACGTTGATGTGGGGTTTTAAATATTAAGATTTCTGTGTGAAGTATGTGGGATGTGGTAAATCTTTGATTTACCGTATCAAAACCTAAACTGCCCTACCGAAAATCCGCTTCTTGACCTGTTCGCAATAAACGTGCCTACGTCATACTTCCGCCGACTGACAGTCGCCGTGCGTATGACTTCGCACTCTGCTCACAGGTCGCTATCTTTTGATGTTTTTTGTGTAGTAATACGAAACAACCAACAAAATTGCTC
>CAZOGS010000167.1:0-2736 GCA_964579375.1 uncultured Muribaculaceae bacterium | reverse complement strand
CAATATTACTTGCGTGGTTCATAAAACATTGTTTATCCTCAAAAAATCCGTTAGTGGATTTAAAATTGTTCAAAAACGAATATTTTACTTATGCAAATGTTGCCATGTTTGCAGTGTCGGCATTTCTTGCGGGAAATAATTTTATTATCCCCTTTTATCTCAGTGAAATTAAGCATTTCACAGAATTACAAATCGGATTATATTTTATAATATATTCTGCAAGTTATATGATTTTCAGTCTTTGTTACGGCAAGATTTCAACAAAAATTTTGCCGGCAAAAGTCAGCACATTTGCAAGTGTTTTGGCGATTTTGAGCATATTGTTTTTTATTTTAAACATTAATCAAGATAATAATTTTTTCATTATCTCATATTTCATTTTACTTGGAATGTCATTCTCATTTTTCATCACATCAAACAACAATTTTGTTATGCTTCAGGCTAACGAAGAAAACGCAGGAGCAATTGCGGGATTTCATCGAATGACGGGAAGATTTGGGATGCTTTTCGGAGTAGTTGTTTTTGAATTTTTGTTCACATTTGCAGACAAAATTAACCAAAACGGATATGTCATAACCTATTTGGCAGCAATTCTCATATGTCTTGTTACGGCGGTATTTTCGGCAATGTGTATCAAATATAAAACAGAGAAAGGGGGCTAATTATTTTTTATCATCTCGACATAAGGAAGTCTTGAAAATCCTGTTTTTTCATAAACGTGAACGGCATGTTTGTTTTCATCTTCAACTTCCAAACGGAAAACGGAATTTTGATAATTATTTTCAACGAACTTGATAAAACTCGGAATTATACCGTTCCCACGAAAAGCAGGTTTTAAATATAAATCCTCAAGCCAAATACAAGGTTTGCCGAACTCTGTAGAAAAGCTTTTCGCAAGCATTGCATATCCTATAATTTCGTTCTTTGCCACAAAAACGAAGCCGTCAAGGAAAGGACATTTTTCATCAAGACAAGCCGCAATATCCGATTGAAAAATCTCGTCACTGCCATTTGTAAAAACCGCAGGAGAATTGTAAAAAGTTTTCATCATCGCAAAAACTTCATCAAAATCAGATTGGGTAATTTTTCTGATAACAAAATCCATAATTCATATTTTAACATAAGCGAAAAAATTTCATATAACAAAAGGAAAAAGAATAAGAAATAAAAAAATTTGTAAAAATTAATTAATAAAAATAGCAAAAAATAATATTTTCAGATTTAAAGCAAACGGAGATACAATATGCAAATAACACCAATCATTTCAAATATTAATTACATTCAACCAATATACAATAACACACAAAAACAACCTCAAAACAAACAACAAACCGTTGTGACAAATCCGATTGAGGGAAATAAAATCGTTCCTTCATCAGATTTGTTAAAATCTTACGTCGGCATAAAAGAACCCCAAGCGGAGTCGAAACAAACAGAAGAAAAGCAAGAACTTTCGGCATACGATTATCTTTTGACCCTGCCGAATGTTAAGCAGACATTCAAAAATGAGCTTGCAAATGTTGCAAAAGTTATGGAAAAAATGGATGTTGAATCAAGTAATACAGAAATGATGGTAAACCTTGTAGCAGAAGGAAAGCTTTGGAGAGGGGTTTTAAGATATTTTTGCGAAAACGGAAGAATGTCCGATGATATGGAACGGGATGTTGATTTAATTTACAACTCCTATGCGGAAGGCAAAAAGCCGATTGACAATTATGTTCCGACCGTCAAAGATAAAAACGCAGGTATCAACTCCGTAAAAATCGGCGATACGTTTGAGGTTGACGGAGAAAAGAACATATACTTTAAAGACGCTGAGAACAATGCAAGACAATTAAAAGTTTCAAAAGAAACATTTGCAGAACTTTTTCCGCCGGCAGAAAGATTTGCAGGAGTGCAAGGAGCGGCGGGCGATTGTTATTTACTTGCAACATTAAACGCAATGATGGAAAACCCCGTAAAACGTGGAGTTTTGTATGATATGTTTGAAGAAACGGATAATTCCGTAAATGTCAAAATCCCGACGGGAGAGAAGGTTTATTCCGCACCGAAAAACGATTTGAGGCAAGGAATTGACAAATGGCAACACATTCAAGGTGCTACCGGCTTGATTTTAGCCGAACATACCTACGGTGAAGAGTTGCAACACCGCTTCGAAAAAGAATTTTACAACTATATGAATTCTGAAATATCAAGGATGGAAAAAGAAGAACCTCAAAACGAAGCAAAAATTGAAGGTTATAAACAAAGATTGGCAGATTTTGCGGAAAAATCAACCGACAGTGAATTTAAACCTGTTTTAATGAGATTTGAAAACCCCGATGCAAACGGGAAATTGACATTAAAAACGGATGAAAACGGGGTAATATTCAAAGATTTGAAATCCGCAAATAAAGAAGTAAGACGCAAACTTTCAACTCAGGCTGATTTTTACAGAGGCTCAATCGGCGGCGATTTGGACGTCGTAATGAGAGATTTCGGCAACGAAAACGTACAAGAATTTAAAACCGCAAATGAACAGCAGAATACAAAATTAAAAGCTTTATTAATGTCTGATGAGGCAAAAAATCATATTTTCACGGCAGGAGCGTTGTCAGACGGTACATTGACAGAAAAGCCGATTGCGAAAGAATACAGCGTTTATGCTTGTCACGCATACAAAATTGAACCTTTCAAAGATAAAGACGGACAAACTAAGTTTTATGTCGAAAATCCTTGGAATGCTACTCAAAACTC
>CAZOGS010000166.1:0-2738 GCA_964579375.1 uncultured Muribaculaceae bacterium | reverse complement strand
ACATTAGAGATATTTACAATTCTCATACCCATACAGGAAATCAAGGAAGCCCGACTACTTCCCCACAACAAAACATGTAGCAACGCAATAAAACAAAATACATTTACCCCATGACGAATTTAAACGAAATTACATACGTTGATTGGCAATGCAAATTAAATGAAATCGGCAACATCGCACAAGGTGTTGATGATATTAACCAATGTATTGCAATAATTCTTACAACTCAAAAAGGCTCAGTTCCTCATCGTCCGACTTTTGGTTCGGATATTTTGAAATACGTTGATTACCCCATAAACATTGCAAAAGCAAATATTATCAGAGAAACCATTGACGCAATAACTCTTTGGGAAACAAGAGTAAAAGTTGATTCCGTAATGGTTGAAATCAATCAAACTCAAATCAACATAAAAGTGGAGTGGTCATTGAATGACGGTAATGTTTCGGATTCTGTGGAGGTTAACCTGTGACAAATCTTCCCGAACCTAATTTTATTGATAGAAACCCTGATACCATTACCAAAGAATGGATTGAACTTTACGAACAAAAATCAGGAAAAGTTCTTCAACCTGCTCAAATTGAAAGATTAATGGTTGATGTCGGAGCTTATCGTGAAACCGTTTTAAGAATGAAAATTCAAGAAACGGCAAAGCAAAATTTATTGAGCTACGCTCCGTTAGATATTTTGGAACATATCGGCGAACCTTTGGGTGTAACAAAACTTCTTGCAAATTGTGCCAAAGTAACCCTTAAATTTTCAGTTGATGAACCTCTTGATTTTGATTTCAAAATTCCAAAAGGTACGGAAGTTGAAACAAAAGACGGATTGTATATTTTTCAAACTACTGAAGATGTTGTTTTAAAAAGTAATGAAACATCCGTAAATGTACAAGCAATCTGCGAAACAGCAGGAGCAGGTGCTAATAACTACATTTTAGGTTCAATAAATAATTTAATTACCCCACTAAGTTACATCTCAACAGTTGAAAATACAACAATATCAGCAGGTGGAGCGGATGACGAGGAAGCAGACAGTTTAAGAGAAAGAATAAGACAAGCTCCCGAAAAATTTTCAAACGCAGGAAGTCGTGGAGCATATCGCTACCATACATTATCCGCTCATCAATCAATAACCGATGTTGCAATAACTTCCCCAAGTGCAGGCATTGTTGCAATTTATCTTCTGACAAAAGACGGAAATCCGAGTGATGAAATAATAAAAACCGTACAAGAATATTTATCAGATGATAAAATCCGACCGTTAACGGATTGCGTTAAAGTTTATTCTTCAGAAAAAATTGATTTTGAAATTAAAGCCAAAATTTATTTATACAAAGATTCTGATGAAGAATCGGTAATAAAAACTATTGATTCAAAGATAAAAGAGTACAAAATTTCTTTAAGTGAAAAACTCGGAAAAGATGTTATTCAAACACAAATTATTTCCATTTTAAACAGCGTTTACGGAGTGTTTAAAGTCATATTAGAAACTCCAAAATCAGATATTGAAATAAAAGAATATCAATGGGCAAATTTAAAAAACTGTGATATTTCAATCGGAGGTTACGCTGATGAGTGATTTAGCTCCAATTAATGATATTAATCTCAAAATCTTTGATGAAATATGCAAAGAAAGATTTTCTCAAATTGAAGTTGAAAAAGTCCTTGTATCAATTATTGATAATCTTCCCTCAGATGCACTTCCTCATTTAGCCGAACAATACCACATCACAGGAAATGAAGGTTGGCTGCAATGCAGAAACGATAACGAAAAACGAGATTTAATCAAGCGTTCAATTGAGGTTCACAGATACAAAGGAACAAAATATGCTTTGACAAAAATCTTTGAAATGTTCAATCTTGAAGGAGTTATTAAAGAATGGTTTGAAACAGACGGAGAGCCTTATACTTTCACGGTTGATATAAGTTTTGAACGTACAGGTTTGGATTTTGAACTTCTGAAAAAATTGGAAGATTTGATTAATGAATACAAAAATGTTCGTTCACACTTGGCACACCTAAATATCGAAATGCCGACAAAAACAAAAGCCAATATTTCAGCAATCAGTTTGTGCGGCGAATGTACAACGATTTACCCATTTCAAAAAACTTTATTCTGGGATGAAAGTAATTGGGATGAAGGTTATTGGGTTAAACCCGAAGATGAAAATGCGAAACTCCCGATTTGTATTTGGGATGAATCAGAATTTGACGAAAGTGTTTGGTCGTTTGGATAGCGTCAGCCGGTGCCAAAAAAGGAGAAATTATGGATTTTTATACAGTAGTTACATCAGGTGGAAAAAGCAAAATTACACGCTCTCTTGCTCAAAGCACAATTCTCGAATTAACAAGTTTTGCGGTTGGAGATGGTGGAGACGGTTACTATGACCCTGATGTAGAACAAACGGAATTGATGAATGAAACTTATCGAGGAAAAATCTCTAAAATTTACGTTGATAAAGAATACGAAAACCGCTTAATCATAGAATGTGCAATCCCATCCGATAGCGGCGGATACTATATCCGAGAAATTGGCATTTTTGATGCAAATAAAAATCTTTTTGCAGTAGGACGAATACCTGAAAGCTATAAACCCATTGAAGATGAAGGCTCAACAAGAGATTTTTACATCAAAGTTGTGCTTGAGGTAGACAATTTGGAAGAAAAACAACTTATTATTGACTCAAATACAAGTATTGTTTCGTATGAATATTTAGAATCCGTGCATAATCAAGACC
>CAZOGS010000165.1:0-2910 GCA_964579375.1 uncultured Muribaculaceae bacterium | reverse complement strand
AAACGGTTCCTTTATAAGTGAAATTTTTGAATTGGGAAAAATATTCCCCTGCAAATTATCTCTCGAAAAAGAAGTTTGCGGACAAGTTGAATTTTTTATAAGATGCTCTGAATCGTCAGAAACATTAGAACAAAAGGAGTTTGTTAAGTTTACGGACGGTGAATATCTCTTTAACTTTTTTCAATTCAAAATTGTTCTGCAAAGTAACTTTGGTGAACCTGCTTATGTCAAAAAATGCGTTGCCTACGTGGATGTTCCCGATAAAAGTGCAAATTATTCCGTTACGATTGAAGATGCTTCTGATGGAGTTATTCTCGATTATTCTTCAATCGGTTTTTTTGCGGTTCCTAAAATTGTTGCAACCGTGACGGAAAATCTTTCGGCTTTCGCAGTTGTTGCGGAAAAAACAACAACCTGTGCGAAAATTTTTGCCGTGAAAAATAACGGTGATAAAACCGTTGCAAATATTGATGTTCAACTTATAGGGTATTAAGGATTTTATTATGACAAATAATTATGAATGGATTGATAATCCAACTGTAGCGGGTGTTTCCGCTTATAATCCGGATGTGCTGAATGATTGTTTAATGCACTTAAAATATGATGTCGGTGAAACCTTGCAGGAAAATATTTCGGGCTGTTCCGATACAAATCTTTCTAATGTTTTGCCTGAAGGCAAATCAACAATTGCTAACTTTGCGATGCCGTCAAACAAGTATGATTCCTTGTCAATCGGCTCTTCGGGGACTGCTTATACCGCTCCCGCTAACGGGTGGTTTAGTTTTAGGATGTATTGTGCTAAATCTCCCGCTTTTGTCGGTTTGTTCTATCCGGAAACAGACCCCAATACAGAAAGTTGGTTTGCAACTTCAAAATGGGTCAATCAAGCAGATACAAATGTGACACTTTTTATTCCGGCAAAAAAAGGACAACAGGTGCTGATTTCATACAAAAATGCCTCGGTTAAAAGCGGCAGCTCTTTTTTAAACTTTGTTTATTCCGAAGGTGATGCAACAGAAGAAGGAGAAGAATAAATGTATATTGCGAAAAACGGTGATTTGATTGTTCTTGCAAGAGAAACAGAAGATGAACTTTTGCGGGATTTGAAATTTATTGTCTATACAAAAATTGAAGAAACAAGCGAAAATTATATCTTGCACGACGGACAATATCTGACGGAAGAAGAAACTTTGCAATCGGCAAAAACTCTCAAACAGGCGGAAAATACACGGCTTGCAAAGCTTGCGGTCGAGAACGGATTTGTAAATTTTAAAGGTGCGGAGTTTGAAACGAACGCACAAACCGTCGGCGATTTGACGGCAACAATGTTGATTTTGCAAGGTGCAAGTGCGATAAGCGATGAAGAACCGACTTATCTATGGCTCAGCAAAGACGATAAGGTTGTAAACCTTACGGTTACTGATTTTAATACCTTAGGCGGACTGATTGCGGAGTTCAAAAACACGATTTGGCAAGAAAAATATCTCGCTTACAAAACTGCAATCGAAACCGCTCAAACTCTCGAAGAACTCGAAAATATTAGGTTTGAGTATTAAGCTATGCAATTTCTTTTAAGCTTGCCTGCACTGCTTCGTCAATAAGTGCGTTTATGCTTTTCCCCGTAATTGTTGATTTTTTTGCAAGTTGGTAATGCGTTTCGGGTGTCGTTCTGTATGGAATTTTTCCCTTAAACTCAGATGCTTTAACAGGTTCGGGAATGAAAATATTTGCCTCTATACAAGCACTCAAATGTGAATGTAAGGCGTCTTTTATCATTTCTGCCGCTTCGGTAATTGTTTCGCCGTCCGACATACACCCCTTTAATTCCGCAACGGAAGCAACATAACAATTATCTTCATCTGACCATCTGAAAAGAAACGTCCAAGGCAAATTCATATAATAATTGATGTCTTTATTCATTTATAGCCTCCTTGATTAATTTAATTGCATACGGTTTTAAAGGTTTTTGTGTTCTTACAAGCGTAACTGCTTTTTTGTTTTCTTTGGTAAACGTTACGTGTGAGCTTCCTCCGTTCGGCGAACGGTCAACAAATCCGAAATATAATAAAACTTTTTTAGCCTCTTCAAAAGTTATGTCTTGTAAGTTATTTATCTTTTGAATTAATTTATCGAATTTACTCATATATTATATGATATCACAAGATGATATCATTGTCAAGTGGCAGAATTTAACAGAAAGGAAAACATGAAAAATAAAGATACTACATAAAACGCTTCTCGTCATTGTCCATTGCTTGTTTGAGAATGGATTTTAAGTAGGTTTGATACGGCATACCTAATTTTTCTGCAATTCGTTTCGCTCGCTTTATTTCAAATTCTGACCACCTAAAGTTGACATTTGCGGTTTGCTTTTTCTCGGAAATATCTCTTTCAGCTTGTTCCGTAAATTCAAGTATCTTTTTTTCTTCGTCGGGTGACGGAATATAATCAGAAATTTCTGCAATACCGATTGTCGGAATGTTTTCAGTCTTTTTAATCATTTATATCTCCTTGAAATGCTGTAATCAAAAATACATCTTGTTCTTTTAAATAAGTATAATACACCGAAATATCAAGTTTTTTGCTATAGAGTTCGTAACGGTCATATTTGTCATTGTATTTTTCTTTCGTCTTTGAAAAAAATGCGGTGATTGCTTGCTGAGGTGTCACTAAATGCCTCACGAACATGTGATATTCATATTCGTTGGTTAACGGATTTAAGTCCATTTTTACTACAAACTTATGACCCTTGATTTTGAAAACTTTATATTTATGCAATTCCATAACTATATTATAAAGTATTGTCAATACAATGTCAATACATAGGTAATTTAACAGAAAGGAAAAAATCATGTCAAAAGTAGTTGAAATTTTAGCGTTTATTAAAGAAATTATCGCAGATGCCGACAA
>CAZOGS010000164.1:0-2913 GCA_964579375.1 uncultured Muribaculaceae bacterium | reverse complement strand
ATATTGATTTTGTCAATAGTAAAACACAATATATTGTATAATAAGTGATATTCTAATACTAAATATAGTATTATGTGATAAAATCAAGATCGTTTTTTCGGTGCGGAAGCTTTATCGGACGACTTCGGAATAACCGGATTTTTTCTGCACGAATCGTCCAAGGATGAAAGCTGTTCATATCCGAGAAAATTATCGGTTGACATTCTTGCATCAACAAAGTCATAACTGGTTTTAAAGAGTTCGTGTTTTTTAAAGTAAAACCGATATCGTTTACCTATGATAAGCTTATCGGTTTTCTGAAGTTTTAAAACAAATTCATTTCCGTCCTTGTCCATAAGCTTTATATTGCGAAGCTTACGCATGGGGTTTGAAGATATACCCACACACGTCCCTGTCAGAATTTCAAATTTATTCTTCAAAACAATAATATAAAGCTCAATTCCACGTGCAAAGCAAGCGAACATTAAAAGCGTGCTCATAACAAGGAAGATACGGTCTTGGGCAAAAACGAAATAGCCTACACCGAAGATAAAGCAGACAAAACCCATAAGGAAGGTTAGCAGGATCTTATTTTGCAATACCTGTGGTTTATTTGATATTTTTTTCATACAGATAACCTCCGAAATAAAAAATGCCGTCGGATTTTACGCCAACGGCAGATTTTCAAGTATTATTTTCCGACTCTCGTAAAGCTCGGTTAAATCAAGAATAATTGATTTTCTCACATCACTAAAGCGCATCTCAAGGGGGATGCTGTCAGCGATAGCGTCATCCCGGCTCAACGCATCCACCAGTTCGTCGTTGTTTTTAATATTAACGGCATTTACATCGAAGCACTTGATGATTTCCGCAGTAGTCATTTCAAACCTGTTTATAAGCTTCATAATTGCGCTTTTATCACCTTTTAAACGTCCCGACCGCCGCAAGCAGCCAATCGCAGCTTTAATCGGCATACCTCGTACAATCACCAGATGAAATGCGGCGGTCAGCTTTGCGAAAAAACTTATTTTCAGCGGTTTGGGCTGAAGTGATGCAAGCAAATTATACATTGCATCCTCAAATGTAATGTCTTCTCCCTTTGAAACAAGCCCACGCTCCACCAAAATATCAATAATTCGTTCAGGGGACACATCGGAAAAGATGTGAGCTTCGGCACGCTTTGAGTTAAACTCACAAATCAGGTCATCTTTCAGCATAAACTTCCATGCAAGCGTTGACCAAAGCAACAGCTCGTCCTCGCTCAAAAGATATTCATTGCCCATTGCCCGGACAATCGGAACCTTTACAGGTTCGCCCGATTTGGATTTTATAACTCTGGTATCAAAAGAACCGATGGCAGTATATACAGTTACCATAAAAAAACCTCCCAATTATTATCTGTTTCTCTATTATAGTAATACGATGGCGTGTATAGATAAACAACCGAATTATTTTTCTATGTAACCCATAACCACGGGATCATCCCTGAGTTTTCTGCGTGCCTTGGAAATCCACGCATTGACATGATTTACCTTTACTCCGTAAAGCTCTGCAATTTCACGTCCGTTATAGCCCAATGCCTTAAATTCTATCGCTTCGATTCCTTTAAGCACAACACCGGTGTATTTTTCTTTAGCATATCTTGTGATGGACGCAAAGGATTTCCAAAACTGCGCATTCTCAACTGCTTCATCGAAACCGGCAAAGGCAACTTCCGCCATATCATCAGTACCTTCAATAATGTATTTCTGTTTACATTGCACCCGTCTGCAATGGTCTATCAGGCTGTTTTTAACTATCTTATATGCGTATGTAAAAAAGTCTGTATTTTTTGACTCGTCGAAGGTAATGGAAGCTTTACACAGTGCAAGACATCCAATTTGATAAAGCTCGTTAAATTCAAGGTCAACATCTGAGTCATTTATTTTGATTTCCTTTTTTATAACAGCTTTAACCACGTGAATATTTTCTTCTACGAGGCGGGCTTGGTCTTTTTTCATATTCATCACGACACCTCCTAAGACACATGGGAGTAAGAAATGCGATTGTTGGAAAGTGCATCCTTACACGCATCAATGAGCTGATCGCACATATATTCGGAAAAACAGCCGATATGCGCATACTCATACGGAAGGCAGAGCTTATCGCTCATCCATTTATAGGCCGCCCGTCTGTTCATCACATTATTTCTCCAGATAAGATCAAACATTTTATGTGCCTGAATACGCTTATTTCTCAAATCGCCGTTTGCCAATGTTCCCAAAGGACGGGTTGTGCCTTTATGTACGCCTACATAGGAGTTGCAGGCGGGATAATGTGAGCAAACATAGAGCCATTCTTCCTTTGTGTCGGAACCGTAAATCTTTGATGCCGGTGTCAGAATTGCAATACTGTTGCAGTACGGGCATTTAATGTTTTGCGGTTTCTTTTTTGTTTTCTTCATAAATTATTTCACCTCTTTCGTTTAGGACGGTCTTTTATACCGCCCTTCACTTTACTTACTTTCCTTTTCTTCATTCATCTTACCGATTTTCATAAATTTTTTGTCTGAATTTGACACAACTTCTCTGTCAATCTGAAGTGAAAGCTTTAATAGGGGACATTCATCATTTGATTGCGTGTTCCACATAATGCTTGTCCCGTAAAATTCGATAAAATCTCGGCTCTTGGCTATAAATCTATATAATTCCGGTTCAAGGTCGTTTGCCAAAGATATAATATCGAATCTCCTAATAATTATCGGTCTCCAGAAGGAATCGGGAGCGAAAACAAAATCACGGGTTTTACAGTCGGATTTTGGGCAGTCATCACAGGAAATAAATGCTGCGTTGCGAACAGAGCCGTGAACGGATTTCATAAAATCCATAAGGTCGTCCATAACATCTCTTTCAATTTTAAAAATCATAAAATCATCCTTTCATAAATTGAGGCACC
>CAZOGS010000163.1:0-2918 GCA_964579375.1 uncultured Muribaculaceae bacterium | reverse complement strand
CGAGTGGTTTTAATTTGCCCCGGGCCGGACTTGAACCGGCACTGAGTGTGACCCCAATCGGATTTTAAGTCCGACGCGTCTACCATTCCGCCACCGGGGCGTACTGTTGTAAAACTACAATATATCAAAAATTTTTAATTGTCTACCAAAAAATCAAATTTTGTTAACATTTTATATTATTTTTATTAATTTTTCTCTTTTTTTCTTTTTTTACCTTGTGAAAAAATATATTATCATGTTATTATATTTTTGTAATAAACGGATTATTATTGAATTTTATAAAAAATTGAATAGAAAAACTGTTTATAAGTTGCTCCGTAAGTCAGTTTTGCTGTTGTGTTGAACTTCAAATTGTGACGATACGGGCATGCCGATAAAATTTATTTAATTTTATCGTTTCCCAAAATGGGGTATTTTATTGAAAGAACGAGGTATAGGACAATCGAATTATCAGAAATAGTATTAAATTCATTAACTCTGCTTTTCGCTCTTATGGCATATTTGATGTACAAAAAATACACGAGAGTTGCCGAAGAGAATATGAATATTCTCAGAAAAGATTCGGAAAGAGAATCTGCAATTAAGAAAGAAGCTTTAATTGCGGCAAAAGATGCCGTAAAATCCGAACGAGAGCGATTAATCGAAGAAACCAGAGATCGTCGTCAAGAATTTGCCCGCACTGAAGAAAAATTAACAAGACGAGAAAATTCTATTGAAGACAAATTGCAATCTATTGCAGAAAGAGAAGCAAAGATTGAAAAACAAAAAGACGAACTTATTGCAAAAGAAGATGAACTTGCAGGTTTGGTACAAAAGCAAATCGAAGAGCTCGAAAGAGTTTCAGGATTATCCGTTGAAGACGCAAAAAACCTTCTTTTAGACAAGTTGCGTGCAGACTTGCAACAAGAGTCAAATCAATTAATTCGTGAAAACGAAATGAGAATTAAAGAAGATGCCGACAAAAAGGCAAAAGAAATTTTAACGACGGTTATGCAACGTTGTTTGATTGACCAAGTTGTTGAATCGACCGTTTCAGTTGTTCAACTTCCGTCAGATGAAATGAAAGGTCGCATCATCGGTCGTGAAGGTCGTAACATCAGAACCCTTGAAACATTGACTGGCGTTGATTTTATCATTGATGATACTCCGGAAGCGGTTGTATTATCTTGTTTTGACCCCGTAAGACGTGAAATTGCAAAAACAGCGTTGGAAAAATTAGTTCTTGACGGTCGTATTCACCCTGTCAGAATTGAAGAAACCGTTGAACGTGCAAAGACAGAAATAGAACAAAAAATATTCCACGAAGGCGAAAGTGCCGCAATGGATATGGGTATTATGAATTTGCACAAAGAATTAATTAAAACATTAGGACGTTTGTACTACAGAACAAGTTACGGTCAAAATGTTTTAAAACATTCTCTTGAAGTCGGTCATATCGCAGGAATGATTGCTGCCGAAATCGGTGCGGATGTAGCAATTACAAAACGTGCAGGTTTGCTTCACGATATAGGAAAAGCTGTCGATCAAACTCAAGAAGGTACACACATTGAATTAGGTGTTGAGCTTGCAAGAAAATACGGCGAAAAAGAAGCCGTTATTCACGCAATCGAAGCACACCATGACGATGTTGTTGCGAACACAATAGAAGCAGTTTTGGTAAAACTTGCGGATGCCGTATCGGCAGGTCGTCCGGGTTCAAGACGTGATACTCTCGAAATTTACATTAAACGTCTTCAAAAACTTGAAGAAATTGCGACAAGTTACGAAGGAATTAAGCAATCATTTGCGGTTCAAGCAGGTCGTGAAGTTCGAGTTATCGTTCAACCCGAAAAATTTGACGACACAACGAGTGCAAAACTTGCAAGAGATATTGCGAAACGTATTGAAGATGAGCTTGATTACCCCGGACAAATCAGAGTTACGGTTGTAAGAGAAGTTCGTGTAACAGAAGTTGCAAAATAAACAACGATTAAAGAAAGCGGTATTTTTGCCGCTTTCTTGTTCTTTTTGAGAAAGAATTATGACAAAAGATACAAAATTAAAAATTGTGTTTTTCGGTGATTTGGTAGGCAAAGCGGGTAGATTAGCCGTTCGTGATTTTTTGGCGGAAAAATCATCCGACTTTGATTTTGTGATAGCAAATGTTGAAAATGCCTCTCACGGTTTTGGATTGACGGAAAAAAATTATAACGAATTGTCCGAATACGGGATAGATTGTATGACATCGGGCAATCATATTTGGGATAAGAAAGATATTTTTGAATACATTGACAGAGCGGATAAATTAATCAGACCCGCAAATTATCCCGAAAAAATCGGACAAGGTTACAAAATTTTTGAAACAGAAAAAGGGAAAATAGGCGTAATAAATTTATTGGGAAGAACATTTATGCCTGTTTTCGATTCTCCGAGATACGTTGCGGAAAAAGCTATCGAGGAAATAAAAAAAGAAACGAATGTGATATTTATAGATTTTCACGCAGAAGCGACGGCGGAAAAATTGTGTTATGCAAAATATTTCTCTGATTTAGGTGTAAGTGCTTTTGTCGGTACTCATACTCACGTTCAAACGGCGGATGAAAAACTTATTAATGACAAAACTGCGTATCTTTCCGATGCGGGATATTGCGGAGATACGGAAAGTATTATCGGAATGGACTATGAGTCTTCTATCAAACACATGTTAACAATGTTGCCGAGTCGTTTTGAGGTTGCAAATTCAGGCAATGTATGTGTCAACGGAGTTATTATCACTGTTGATACAATTACGGGAAATGCCGAATTTATTGAAAGAATTAATTTTAAAAAGACATTATAAGGAAAAAAGAAAATGAGAGGATAACAGTGAAAATCGATTTACACATTCACACCACTTATTCAGACGGTGTATTTTCGCCTGAAAAAGTTGTTGATGCTGC
>CAZOGS010000162.1:0-2982 GCA_964579375.1 uncultured Muribaculaceae bacterium | reverse complement strand
TTAAGCAATAGTTTTTTCCCTTGACCACAAGTGCTTTTCTGATACAATCTTCACCCATAAAAAAGAATCAAACAGTATATTTTTAACCAAACCGACATGAAAAGGTTGACTTTTTCCGATTTGCGCGCTAAAATGGTTAAAAATGAGGTGCGTGATGGCAAATTTTATCCCATATACTTTTACAAAAAACGATGTTATAAATAATTTTGCTAATGAATTGCAATATAAGAATTGGTTAGCAAAACAAATATATAACAAAAAAATAGTTGCAATTAGAAAAGGATTATATGTTCACATAGATTCTTCTGGTTATCCTTTGTCTACGAAATTTGAAATAGCATCGAAAATTGCGGATGATTCGTTTGTTTGTTATCATTCTGCTTTGGAATTTTATGGGGTTGCAAATCAAGTATTTAATATTGTTACAGTAGGAAGTATCAAGCGTTTCAATACGTTTTCTTTTAACGACATGGAATATATACGAAAGCCTATAAAAACCAATGAACAAATAACGAATATTGTTACTGCAAGTGTGCGTATAACTTCGCTAGAACGTACAATCGTTGATTGTATTTTAGATGTTGATGCCGGTGGTGGAATTGAGGAAATACTAAACGCATTGGAACAAATTCGTGTTTTGGATGAGAATAGGTTAGAACAAACGCTGAAAGCGTATGATTCTGTTCTTTTATATCAAAAGGTTGGGTTTATTTTGGAACAGTACAAAGACAAACTAATGTTGTCGAACGCTTTTTTTGAAATGTGCAAGAGCCATTTAACCAATCAGATAAAATATTTCTTACAAGACGAATATAACGACATCGAGTACAATTCAAGATGGCAACTTATGGCTCCCAAAAATATAAAGTCTCGAATTAATGGAGGTTACTGATGGAATTTTCAAAACAATATTTGTCGCAAGTAGCACAAGAAACTAATTTCATTAAAGATACGCTTGAAAAAGTATTAAGACTTTCCGACATTTTGAAGTTCTTAAACAATGATATTGTATTTAAAGGGAAACTTGCCCTTAAAGGTGGAACCGCCATTAATTTAACAAGCGTTGAATTACCTCGGTTATCTGTTGATATAGATTTAGATCTTGCTGAAAATGTTTCTCGAGAGGAACTTCTCGAGTTGAAAGAGATATTCTCTAAACGATTGTCGGATTATATGTGGCAAGAAGGATATTCACTTGCTGATAATCGTGATCATTTTGCGATGACCTCGTTTTTGTTTAACTATATCAATAATGCGGGTAATAGAGACAATATTAAAGTAGAAATCAATTATTTGGATCGTTGCCATATACTACCACTCGAGAAAAAACGCATAATGTCAAAAGGTATAATGGATAATTTTGAAGTTTTAACATTAAATACGATAGAACTTTATGCAAGCAAAATTAACGCTCTTTTATCACGTGCAACGCCCAGAGATTTATATGATGTGAATGCAATGATTGAAAATAATATGATCAATAATTCTGTATTGTTGCGAAAATGTTTAGTATTTTATAACGCAATTGGTGGTGACTATGACTTGCAAAAGGTGGATTTTAAGAATATAGAAAGATTAAATTTCCAGAAGTTCAAGACGCAACTTAAACCCGTCATTTCAAAAGATGATGAATTTGAAATTGAAAGTGCAAAGAAAAAAGTGATAGAGTACTTGCAAAACTTGCTTGACTTAACTCCTGATGAAAAACTGTTCTTATTTAATATGAAAGAAAAGCATTATGCTCCGGAATTATTGTTTGATGATAAAGAGATTGTTGCAAATATAGAAAATCATCCTGCTGCATTATGGAGAACAAAATAGTAATTAATAAAATTTGACCGCTGTTGAGTAAAACCAACGGCGGTTTTTCTTTTGTGGTTACATTCACATCACATTGATGTTTCATTGGTGTTTCCTTATCAGTCTGTGCGGTTCCCATGTCAGTCAGAACTGTTTCAAATAAGTCCATTTTTGCTTTATCATGTTCTGGCAATTGGCGCACTTCCGTTGTAAAGTTGGTGCAGAACATAAAACGGAGGTGACAAAAATGCGCGAAATACAGTTAAAAGACAATCCAAGCAATCGGCAGATTTTTGTGGACGATGAAACACCCGACTTTTCGCTTATTCCCATAAAAGACGTAGATTTATACATTGCTCTTTTAGAAATTGAAATGTATGAGCATTTCAAGAAAAGACGGAAGCGACGGCACTCAAAAGATGAGTGAAAAATTTGTTCAAACAGGATTTTATTTCTTGACAAGAGGCAATCCAGCGGCTATAATAATCTTGTCTAAATGAAACAAGGGTTTCAAATGTAAACAGAGGAGCCTATTATGCGTAGCAAAAACGAAAACACGCTAAAAGCTATTGTCGAATATATTAACGAGTGGTATTTCGCCAACAACGATTACCCTACATTAGATCAAATTGCCGCAGGTGTTCAATCGAGTAAAACAACCGTGTATAGGTATATCGAAGAGTTGATTGATAGAGGGGAAATTGAAAAGAACTCTCGTTTCGGAAACCTTGTAACAAAGAGCATTGCAAAAACGTTGCAAAAGACAGATTGCTTGCCTATTGTTGGTGCTATTGCTTGTGGCCTTCCTATATTGGCCGAGGAAAACATAGAAGCTTACGTTACGTTTTCTCGTGAACTCTTGGGTAGTGGAAACTTCTTTATTCTTCGAGCAAAGGGCAACAGTATGATCAACGCAGGCATCAATGACGGCGATTTAGTTATAGTTCGTCAGCAAGAAACTGCCGATGAAGGTCAAATTGTGGTTGCACTCATAGACAACGAGGCAACTCTCAAACGTTACTATGTGGACCGTAGGAAAAAGAAAATCCGTTTGCACCCTGAAAACGATAACGTGGATGATATGTACTTTGATTCCATTGCAATTCAAGGTGTTGCGGTAAAAATACTAAAAGATTTGGTATAATTTAATGCAGATTGCCCCACCTGCTATTTAATTATAGA
>CAZOGS010000161.1:0-2985 GCA_964579375.1 uncultured Muribaculaceae bacterium | reverse complement strand
GTTATTGTCACGACGCCGGAAGATTGTCTTGACGTTGTGAAAAAGGAAAGTGAGCACGGCGGAGCGGACGTTGTGTTGGAAGTTGCCGGTACGGAAAAATCTTTTCAAACGGCTTGGCAAGCCGCAAGAGCGAACGCAACCGTTACGATTGTTGCCTTGTATGATAAGCCGATGACGTTGCCGTTACCCGATATGTACGGAAAAAATCTTACGTTTAAAACGGGTGGAGTTGATGGTTGTGATTGCGAAGAAATTTTATCCTTGATTGAACAAGGAAAAATAGATACAACCCACTTGATAACGCACAAATTTCCGCTGAAAAACATTGAAAAAGCGTATGAAATATTTGAAAATAAACAGGAAAACGTCATAAAAACAGCGATTGTGAATTAATTTCTTTATTAATGAAGTAAAAATTTCTTATCGGGATATTAAAAATGATTGAAGAAAGTTTAAAAATAGTGAAATTTTCTTTTGAGCAAAATTGCTATGACAACATCGACGACAGGTATTCTTTTGTCAAAGACGGAGCGGATTATAAAATAAGTTATACCAACATATATATGCCTTATGGCGAGAGAAAACTCAAAACAATAGACTATAAAGAATTTAATAAAGGAATTTTGTCTATAATCAAAGATTGGAAAAGAAAATACTATCCAAAACCGAAGGATGCTATTTGTGATGGTTTGTGTTGGGCGTTAAAACTCAAACTTTCAAACGGAAAATATGTCTATTATGACGGTCATCACGAAACGCCCGAAAATTACGACGACTTGTTATCTTTTTTAGAAAAATATTTCAAGTAGTTAGATAAAATCAACAAAAAAATAAATAAAAATCCGCTTTTTAAAGCGGATTTTTTGTTAACTGAAAATTGAATTATGCAATTCTTTGGAACATATAGCCGATGCCTCTTGCCGTTAAGATTAATTCGGGGTTTGCAGGGTCGGCTTCGAGTTTTGAACGTAATCTTGAAATGTGAACGTCAACAACTCTTGTATCAATTCTGTGATCCGGCGGATAAGCCCATACGTGTTGAAGAATTTCATTTCTTGAATAAGCTTGACCGGAATTGTTAACTAAGAGTTCAAGTAAGCTAAATTCCATACCGGTAAGTCTGATTCTTTCGTTCTTTCTGAACACTTGTCTTCTTGCCGTATCGATTTTAATGTTGCCTGTTGTGATAACGTTTTTAGCAACTTTGCCTGTCGGAACAACCGATTCTTTGTTGTTTGTCCTTCTGAGAACAGCTTTGACACGAGCTTCTAATTCTTTCGGGCTGAACGGTTTGATTACATAATCATCCGCACCGAGTTCCAATCCCGTAATTCTTTCAGAAACATCGCCCAATGCCGTCAAAATAATAATCGGAACATCCGAGGTTCTTCTTACTTCTCTAACTACGCCGTAACCGTCAATTTTCGGCATCATTACGTCTAAAACGATTAAATCGGGATTGTTTTTATTAAATGAAGCGATTGCTTCTTCTCCGTCTGCTGCCGTAATAATGTCGTAGCCAATCATTTTCAAACGGGTTTCCAAGATTCTTCTGATACTTGCTTCATCGTCAACTACCAAAATCTTTTGACGAGAATCTTGTTGTTCCTGCATATCTGTTTCTTTTTCAGTCATAATTTATGCCTTCTATCTAATCCTTTGTATAACTTCTTGACCATTGTTTAAGTTTTATGTATTACAAAATATTTCTTTTGTGAATTTATATTAAAACAAAAAAAGTTTCTTTTCAAGTAAAATTTTTATTTTTTGCCTAAAAAATTTTTACTTTATCCTATTTTGCCTTGTGTTCAACTTCTTTCTATAACAATATATTTGTATTTTATTTTGTTTCAATATTTAGCTTGATTTATTTTTTATTTAAAATTAATTGATTTAATAGTTTTTTTATCCCATGATATTATTATTGGATTTAAAGGTTATTGTATGAAATGAAAGATTTTTTGCTCAACAGATGTAATAAAAGCGAAATGTTTGCTTATATTTCTTTAATTTTAGCAACGACATTGTACGGTACAACTCTGACCGCAATGAAAGTTTGTCTTAATTATTACAGTGAAGTTGAGATGATAACGTTGAGAATGCTAATCTCCACTGTTCTGTTTTTACCTTTCTTTTGTACGGTATACAAAGATTTGCATGTTGACAAAATCGACTATAAGTTTTTGTTGTTGATGACGATATGCGAACCATGCCTTTACTTTTTGTTTGAAACACATGCTCTTCGTTTCACTTCGTCGGGACAAGCAGGCGTTGTAAGTTCTTTGGAACCAATTTTAATTATAATTTTTGCAAGAATAATTTTAAAAGAGCATATGCCTAAAATTGCTTATATCGGTGTGTTTTTAGGTATTATAGGTTCAGTAATTCTCTCGGTCGGTTCGGATGTTAATGAGCTTGCTCCCCGCCCTGTATTAGGTAATTCACTTGAATTTTGTGCGGAAATTTTAACCGTGACAAGTATCATCACAACAAAATATCTTATGGAAAAGTATCCCCCATTTTTCCTTGCCGGTTCACAAGTTATTTTGGGGGCAATGTTTTTTGTCGGCTTGAACATATATCAGCACGGTTCTTTTGTTCCCGTTATGAATGAAAGTTTGCCGATATTGCTTTATTTGGGCGTTTTGACGGTTGTTTCTTATGCTCTTTATAATTACGGATTTTGTACTCTTCCCGCAAGTAAAGCCTCTCCGTTCTTGTACACATTGCCGATTTCTTCAATATGTTTCGGCTGTTTTTTCCTCGGTGAAACGTTTAATACGGTTCAAATTTGGGCGTGCTTGTTGATTTTTGTAGGTATATATATTAGCCAAATGAAAGATAAACGTAAATTGGTTAAATTGAGAAATTTCCTGCGTTCGACAACTTCTTCATTTAAAAAATAGTCTGATGTCATTGTATTGAAATAAAAAATCATTACAATTTTGTAAAAAACAAAGGATAGCATTTCCCCGTCATTACGAG
>CAZOGS010000160.1:0-3073 GCA_964579375.1 uncultured Muribaculaceae bacterium | reverse complement strand
CCCGCACCAGACACGACGAGTATCAATACGAGGGAATAAAAATTATAGATATTGCGAATTGGTTATCAAATTAGCCTAAAATATCAAATGAATCATTTTGGCTAATAGATTATTGTCCCGTAAGTATCTTTATTTCAAACCTATGTTCATCGGGATGAACGACGAGGAAATACAAAATCGATGAGTATTATGTATTAAAACAATGTATCAATGATACTCTTAAATTTATAAGTAAAATTTACTGCTTAACTTCCGATAATTTTTTGTTATCGGAATCAAAGGAGGAACATTATGATTTTAGATAAAAAGCAAATGACAGAAGAAGATATAAAATTAAACTTCATAACCCCTGCAATTGCCAAAAGCGGTTGGCAAAACAAAATCACAATGGAAACTAAGGTTCAATTTACAGATGGCAGAATTAACCTTAAAGGTAATGCTGCTGTTAGAGAAAAACCAAAAAAAGCAGACTATATTTTATACCTTAATGCAAATAACCCTATTGCTATTATTGAAGCAAAAGATAATAATCATACTGTGTCGCACGGACTTCAACAGGCAATGACCTATGCAAAAATGTTAGATTTACCGTTTGCATATAGTTCAAACGGTGACGGTTTTGTTGAACACGATTTTTTAACAGGGTTAGAACGCCAACTTGGTATAGATGAGTTTCCTACCGAAGAAGAACTGATTGAACGATACAAATCCGAAAGCAATAATGGACAAGGATTATTACCGGAAGAAGAAAAAGTCATAAAGCAACCATATTATACAAGTCATAATACTTACGCACCGAGATATTATCAAAGAATTGCAGTAAATCGCACATTAGACGCTATCGCTAAAGGACAAGACCGTTTATTGCTTGTTATGGCAACGGGTACAGGAAAAACATATACTGCTTTTCAGATTGTTTACCGTTTGTTGAAGTCAGGACTTAAAAAGAAAGTTTTGTATTTAGCGGATAGAAATATTTTGGTTGACCAATCTATCTCACAAGATTTTAAGCCTTTGGAAAAGACTATACATAAAATAAATTTTGCAAAAGACGACCCCACTACTATCACTTCACACGAGGTATATTTTTCACTTTATCAACAACTTGTTGGTAATGAAGATGACGACGCAGAAGTCAGTGGCGAAGAATTATCAAACCGTCTTGAAAAATTATTTAAGAGAGATTTCTTTGACCTTGTTATTGTTGATGAGTGTCATCGTGGCTCTGCAAAGAAAGACAGTAACTGGCGTAAAATCTTAGACTATTTTTCATCTGCTACGCAACTTGGTATGACAGCAACTCCAAAGGAAACAAAATACATTTCAAATATCGATTACTTTGGAGAACCTGTTTACACATACAGTTTACGAGAAGGTATTGAAGACGGATTTCTTGCACCTTTTAAAGTTATCAATGTCAAAACAAATATCGGTGAAGGATGGAGACCTTTTGCCGGTCAATGTGATAAAAACGGTGTTCCGATTGAGGATAGAATTTATACCAACAGCGATTTTGATTACAATATTATCCTTGAGGACAGAACTTATGAAGTTGCAAAAGAAATTACAAATTACCTCAAAAGCACTAACAGAATGCAGAAAACGATTGTTTTTTGTGCCAAAGAAGAACACGCCGAGCGTATGCGAATTGCACTCAATAATCTAAATGCAGATATGTGTCAGAAAAACCCCGACTATGTTGTGCGTATCACAGGTTCGGACGATTACGGTAAAAGCAAACTTGATTATTTTATTTCCGTTTCTTCCGAGTATCCGGTAATAGCAACCACATCAAAATTGCTTTCGACCGGTGCTGATTGCAAAATGACAAAACTGATTGTGCTTGATGAAATGATAAGTTCTATGACTGAATTTAAGCAAATTATAGGCAGAGGAACTCGTTTGCGTGAAAAAGACGGCAAAACACATTTTGTAGTTATGGATTTTCGTAATGTCACACGACTGTTTGCAGACCCTGACTGGGATGGTCCGATAGAAATTGACCCGAATTATCCTCCGAAACCTGTTGAACCGCCAACTCCCGGACTGATTGACCCTCCGGGACCGGTAGACCCGCCTGTTACACCCAAACACACTCCGATTGTAACGGAAGACGGTTGCAGAGTTGAGGTTATCGGTAAAAGTGTTTCGGTTTATGATGCTAACGGAAAATTATTGCGATATGAAAGCATCGAAGATTACACTAAATCTAATATTTTAGGCAAGTGTGCATCTCTTGATAATTTTATCAATATGTGGGCAACAGAGGAGAAAAAAGGTGCAATCAGAGATTTATTGTTAGAACAAGGAATTGACCTTGAACAGATGAAAGCAGACCACAATATGACCGATGTGGATGATTTTGACTTTATATGTCATGTGGCTTATGACCAAAAGCCCCTAACAAGAAAAGAGCGTGCAAACAATGTAAAAAAGAGGGACTTTTTAAGCAAATATAGTGGCATAGCGAAAGAAGTTCTTGAAGCATTGCTTGAAAAATATATGAATCTCGGAATATATGAGATCGAAAACACCAATATATTGGAACTTGACCCGTTTATGAAATTCGGTAAAAAGTCAAGAATTATGAAGGCTTTCGGCGGTAAAGAAGAATATTTGAGAGCAATAAAAGAATTAGAAAACGAATTATATAAGGTGGCGTAAGATATGAGTAATTTATCAACATTTGTAAAGCGTATCCGTGATATTATGTGGAATGATGCCGGTGTCAACGGAGATGCACAAAGAATCGAACAAATGGCTTGGATGCTGTTTCTCAAAGTTTATGATACCAAAGAAACAGATTGGGAAATTGATGAAGATGATTATATTTCCATCATTCCGGATGATTGTCGATGGAGAAACTGGGCAAAAGACGATAAAAGTGGTAATGCAATGACTGGAGACACTTTACTTTCTTTTGTTAATAATACACTGTTTCCGACATTAAAAAATCTTGATGTTACACCTGATACACCGATCAAAAAGTCGATTGTTCAGGCAACATTTGAAGATGCTAACAACTATATGAAAGACGGTGTTCTTCTTCGTCAGATTATCAATATCATTGACG
>CAZOGS010000159.1:0-3090 GCA_964579375.1 uncultured Muribaculaceae bacterium | reverse complement strand
TACACCGGAAGTAAATATAAATTATCCGATTGGATTGTCAATTTAATAAGAGAAAATTGCAATGGCAATTCGTTTTGTGATATTTTTGCCGGAACGGGTGTAATGTCATATTCAATGTTGAATAATATAGCAGATTTATATATAAATGATTTCTTGTATTCAAACGAAATAATTTACAAAGCTTTTTTTGAAAATACATTGTATGACATTGAAAAACTTGAAGATATAAAAAATGTTTTCAATAATTTAAATGCTGAAAATTTATCGGATAATTACAGCTCTGAATGGTACGGAAATAAATTTTTTTCGTATAATGATGCAAAAATTATCGGATATATCAGAGATAATATTGATTTAATAAAAAATGAAATTAACGATAAGGAAAGAAATATTTTAATAGCCTCGCTTTTGTATTCGGCTGATAAATCCGCTAATACAGTTGGACATTACGATGCTTATATTAAAGGGAAAAAAATTGAAGATAAGTTTACCTTTGATTTGATAAATCCGTATGATACTCATAATAAAAATATATTTATCAGTAGATGTGATGCTAATGAATACGCAAGAAAACTAAAATGTGATATTGTTTATATTGACCCTCCGTATAATTCAAGGCAGTATAGCAGATTTTATCACGTTTTAGAAAATATAACTTGTTGGGAAAAGCCTATGTTATACGGCGAAGCATTAAAACCGCAAGCACAAAATATGAGTGAATATTGTAGAAGTACAGCAACGCAAACATTCAAAGATTTAATTGATAATTTAGAATGTAAATATATAGTCGTTTCTTATAATAACACATATAAATCAAAAAGTTCATCTTCAAAAAATAAGATTACTCTTGAAGATATAAAAAGTATTTTGGAAAGCAAAGGAACAATGCAGGTGTTCAGTAAGACACATCAGTATTTCAATGCCGGTAAAACGGATTTTACCGACCATAAAGAATTTATATTTATTGTGAAAGTGGGTGGATAAGATGATAGCACAGGTAAAGGAAACATATAATCGTTCTCCGTTTTTTTATGTGGGTGATAAGTTTAAACTTTTACCACAATTAAAAGAAAATTTTCCGAAAGATATAGATAGATTTATAGAGCCGTTTTGCGGCGGCGGTAGCGTATTTTTAAATGTTGATGCAAACGAGTATTTATTAAACGATATAGATACATATATGATACGCTTGCACGAATTTTTGGTATCATATAGTGATTGCCAAGATGATTTTTGGAATGTATTAGAAAGCGATATTGAGAAATATGGACTGTCGGCAACATATATGGGTAAAGATGTTCCGCAAGAATTAAGAAAGGAATTTGTAAAGACATATTTCGCAAAGTACAATAAAGAAGCCTATATGAAATTACGAGCTGATTTTAATGAGAATAAAACAGATATGATGTTATTGTATATGTTGCTTATATACGGATTTAACAGAATGTTAAGATTTAATCGCAAGGGGGATTTTAACCTTCCTGTCGGAAATGTTGACTTTAATCAAAATGTTGTTAATGCAGTTAACGCTTATTTTGAATATGTAAAAGACAGAGATATAGAATTTTATAATATGGATTTTCAAGATTTTGTAAATGGTACGGAGCCGACCGAGAATGATTTTGTATATTTAGATCCTCCATATCTTATAACATTCAGCGAATATAATAAATTGTGGGACGAAGATTGTGAAATGCGTTTGATACATTTTCTTGATGAATTGAATGCAAAAGGTGTTCGGTTTGCGGTATCTAACGTTTTATGGCACAGAAAAAGGTATAATGGTACATTTAATGAATGGGCACAACAATACAACATTGTAAGGATTCAAAGCAACTATATAAGTTATCACGATAACACGGAAAAAGATTCTTACGAAGTATTGGTTAAAAATTATTAAGGTGGTGCAATATGGCTATAACACGAAAGGCTGAATATAAACCGTTATCATTTTCAACGACAATGAGAAACCCCGAAAGAATTGTTGAATTTTTGAACTGTATCTTGCCATTTGAGGGTAAAATATTAACGAATGAGATTATTCACGAAGTAACGGTAAATTTGATTTCAAAGAAATTATATTTTACGCAAAAATATGAAATGATAATACCGGAATATAAAGCAATTTATGCAGATGAAAACGCAAAATTCACGAGAGAACAGGTAGAGGATATTATCAAAAACAGTCCGCAAAATCACAAAGAAGCAGGTTTTGAAAAAGGTTGGCCGTCAAGGTTTGATACTTGGTATAAATTACCTATGGAATTTGGTTTTATTTATTATGAAATGAATAAGCCTATCGAAATTTCAACCACCGGGCATATGTTAATTGACGCATTGAACGAAAATCCCAAAAATGATGAAAAAATTAGGAATGTGTTTTTAAATGCCTTGATGAAATATCAAACAAACAATCCTTTTCGCAAAAACGCAAATGCAAATGCCGCATTACCATTATTGCTGAAAGTTATAAAACTGTTAAAAGAAGATAGTAGCGAAAATGATGCAGGAGTATTTAGAAAAGAACTTTCTCTTTTGATATGTTGGCCTGACAATGATGCGGAAGCTTTGTATGCGAAAATCAAAGAAATTCGACATAAATACGGTTACACTTACGGAGATGAGGTGATTTATGAAATTTGCCTAAAACTTCTTAATGCTACAAATGAACAGAAAAACAGATTTAAGATAAATCAAATTACAGGCGAAGCGGTAGATGAATTTATCAGAAAAATGCGTATTACAGGGGTTGTTTCCTTGCGTGGAAATGGTAGGTTTTTGGATTTCAACTCTTTTGAAACAAATAAAATTGAATATATACTTGATAATTATTATACATATCGGACATATACATCAAAGTATGATTATTTTAAGTATATGGGCGAGATTGATAACAATATTCTTGAAATAAAAGAAATACATCAAGAAACCATTGATGATGTAAAGATACGGACATTAAATAAGTGGGCGAGTGAATATAGTAAAGATGATATTATCAAGGAATTGAATATTGTTTGCGGAAAAACGGAAAGTAAAAATGATATACTACGAATAATCGACAGACCAACAAGATTAGAGTTTTTAACAAGT
>CAZOGS010000158.1:0-3185 GCA_964579375.1 uncultured Muribaculaceae bacterium | reverse complement strand
AAATATTGCGTTCGTGACGTCAAGAACCCGTTTATCGATATCGAAAAACGTCTTAAAATAAGTCAAATCCGAGGTCATACCGTTAAATACCGCAAAATTTTTAAAATGTTCTTTATATTTTTTCACGGTATAACCGAAGAAAGTTTTTTCATCCTCGTCAAAATCGGTATTCGCACAAGAATTAAAAGCAAAAACGCCGTCTTTTTTCAAAGATTTTTTTATATTCTTGAAAAAATCGTCCTCGAAAAATCTTTCGTCAATCCCCTCATTTCCCGCAACATCAGTGATTATAATATCATATTTTGTTTTATTATTTCTCAAATAGACAAGTGCATCTTGCAAATGAAAGTGAAACTTTTCGCTTTCTTCAAAGTCAAAATAATTTTTTGCAATCGGCAGAATATTTTCCTCAATATCAACAACATCAAACATTTCAAGGTTTTTAAAAATTTTCTCAAACTGTTTAACCAAAAGCCCGATACCAAAGCCGATGAGCAAGATTTTTTTGGCATTTTTCCTTAATATATATAATAATAAGAAATAATTGAGATAAGGAATATTGCCTTTGTAAACGGGTGTGTTTATTTTCCCCGCCTGAAAACTTATGCCGTATCTCAAAAAACGCCCGATTGAATTTTCGCAAACCGCAATTGAGTGAAATGTTGATTCCGTTTCAAACAGGAGTTCGTCTTCCGCCATCCTGATGCAAGCTACCGCAACCGACTCAAGGTCAACATCCTGTTTTTTCATAATGTTTTCGGGAATTATCACGCCGTTCTCGCTGAAAGAATTTACCATTTCATCCTCAATTCGTTCTCTTAATTAATTATCGCAAAAAGTTTTTTTGTTGTAAAATCAAAACATACAAAATTATTCGGAGGAAAAATGGAAGAAAAAGAAAGTTTGGATCATATCCGTCAGGCAAGAATTCAAAAGCTTACCGATATTGTAGACAGAGGAATTAACCCTTTTAAATACTCTTTCGGTAAAAATATAAAAGCACAAGCTCTTCAAGAAAAATATGCAGAACTTGAAGCAGGTGTGGAAACTGACGATTGGTACGCTGTTGCGGGAAGAATTACTGCAATCAGAAATACGGGAATGTTTATGGATTTACAAGATGACAGCGGAAAAATCCAACTTTTCTGCCATAAAGAAAATATGGGCGTCGACAAGTTTAAAGAACTTAAACTCCTTGATATCGGCGATATTATCGGCTGCACCGGAGCCGTCAGAAGAACTCCCCGTGGAGAATTAAGCCTTAAAGTCAATGAAGTTACTCTTTTGACAAAATCTTTAAGAGCTTTACCCGAAAAATTCCACGGCTTGACTGACCTCGAAACCCGCTACAGACAAAGATATATCGACTTGATTATGAATGAAAATGTCAGAAAAACATTCAGAATCAGAAGCCAAATCATTATGAAAATCAGAGAATATCTCACAAAACAAGGCTTCTTGGAAGTTGAAACCCCCATGCTCCACACAAAAGCATCAGGTGCAAACGCAAAACCGTTCGTTACTCACCACAACGCTCTTGACATGGATATGGTTATGAGAATTGCTCCTGAACTTCACCTCAAAAGACTTTTGGTCGGCGGCGTTTCCGAAAAGATTTTTGAACTTAACAGAAACTTCAGAAACGAAGGTATCGACACAAGACATAACCCTGAATTTACAATGATTGAAATGTATCAAGCCTACGTCGATTACAACGAAATGATGGCTCTCGTTGAAAATATGGTTTCCTCAATCGCAATGGATATTTTGGGAACAATGAAAATTACCTACTGCGGAAAAGAAATTGACTTGACTCCGCCTTGGGACAGAAAAACAATGATTGGTGCAATTTCAGAATACACAGGCATGGATTTTGCAAGCGTTGTTAACTACGAAGAAGCCGTCGAAAAAGCAAACGAACTCGGCATCGACGTTGAAGAATGTGACAATTGGGGCAAGGTTCTCGAAAAAATCTTTGAAGAAAGAGTTGAACCGCACTTAATTCAACCGACACACATTATCGACTACCCGAGAGATATCTCTCCGCTTGCAAAAGTACACAGAGATAACCCGAAATTGACCGAAAGATTTGAAACAAGAATTAACGGTTGGGAACTCTGTAACGCCTTCTCGGAATTGACAGACCCGATTGACCAAAGAGGCAGATTTGAATCACAAGCACTTGCAAAAGCAAACGGTGACGATGAAGCAATGGAAATTGACGAAGATTTCATCACAGCTCTTGAATACGGCATGCCCCCCGCAGGCGGAATGGGTATCGGTATTGACAGACTCGTAATGCTGTTGACAGATTCGCCTACAATCCGTGATGTCATTGCGTTTCCGACCATGAGAAACAAGTAATTCAAGCGGTCATTGAGATACCGCCGTCAGGGTATTCTGAAATGTAATGTTAACAAATGTTTCAGAGTTTGCCCTAAAAAAAAACTTCGGATATAATCAAAATCGTGGATATAAATGAAAGGAACATTGTTCATGAACAAAGAAGAATTAGTACAAGAAGTTGCAAAAAAAGCTAAAGTTACTCAAAAAGAAGCAGCAAACGTTATTAACGAACTTATGGATATCGTTCAAAAGACAGTTGCAAAAGGAGAAAAGGTTACTTTGGTAGGCTTTGGTACTTTTGAAGCAAGAAAAAGAGCAGCAAGAACAGGTCGCAACCCTCAAACAGGTAAAGCAATCGACATTCCTGCAAAAACAGCTCCGGTATTCTCAGCTGGTAAGAAATTCAAAGAAGTTGTTAACAAATAGTTTGCAAACTTGGATTTTTAAAACCGTCCTCAATGAGGGCGGTTTTTTTATGGCAATTTTTATAGCTGAATTTTACAAAAAATTTATGCCTCATTAAACAATTAATCGGGCCAAAATTTTATTTTGCCCTGCAAAATATATAACCGCAGCAATTTTGACAAACATAAAAAAGCAGGGTGTGAATAATCACACCCCGTCTAACCAATTTTCCTTTAATGGGGAGGAATTTAATAATTTTCAGCTTTTACTTCAAAATATGCCTTTGCGTGGTCGCAAACAGGACAAATCGAAGGAGCTTTTTTGCCAACATGTACGTGTCCGCAGTTTTCGCAAACCCAAATAACTTCCTCGGATTTTTCAAAAACTTTGCCGTTTACAATGTTGTCATATAATTTTCTGTATCTTTCTTCGTG
>CAZOGS010000157.1:0-3215 GCA_964579375.1 uncultured Muribaculaceae bacterium | reverse complement strand
AACGGCAAAAAAGAACTTGCGAAAAAAATCCTTACAAACAAAAGCGAAAATTCGTTTTACAATATGATGAAGCACGGCGCCACAACGCTGTGGGAAAATTGGGACGGCGCCGCCTCTCACAGTCATCCGATGTTCGGTGCGGTGACGGAGCTTATAGTGAAATACTTTAACGAAACAGATTGATTTTTAAAAAAAGACCTTGTGCGCTTTAGCTCAGGTATTTTAGGAAATGTGCAGTTGATGGACTGAATCGTAGATTACTTGATTGATAATATCTCTAATCTTTCATCGGCAAGAAGCATATCTAATCAACCAAAACTTACAATATTTTGATTTTGGCTAATAGATTGTTATCCCGTAAGTATCTTTACTTCAAGCCTATGTTCGTCGGGATGAACGACGGGGAAATACAAAATCGATGAGTATTGCATATTAAAGAAAGGTATCTATTATGCTTTGAAGTTCATAATATAAATTTATTATTCAACTTCCGATAATTTTATTATCAGGAAGTAAATAGAAACGAGGTAATACTATGCTACCTGAAGAAAAAGCAAGACAAAAAATTGATAAACAACTTAAAGAAGCCGGTTGGGATATAGTATCAAGAGAAGACTATGTTCCTAATACCGCATTGGCTGTAAAAGAGGCACTTATGCAGGGCGGAAACGAAAGTGATTATCTGCTGTTTATTGACAATAAAGCAATTGCTGTTATTGAAGCCAAAAGAGAAGAAAACAATTTAGGGGTTGATGTTGCAGAGCAGGCTGAAAATTATGCTGTAACACCTGAAAATTGGTATGGCACTTGGTTTGATAATTTAATTCCGCTTGTTTATCTTGCCAACGGAAATAAAATTCTTTATAAAAACCTACTTGAAGACCCTGACGGTGATTATGTAGAACTTAAAGAAATGCATTCGCCCAAGAAAATGTTGAAAATCTTAAATCAAAAATCGGAATATGGTGCATTACCGAGAATTGATAAAAAAGGTCTTCGTGATTGTCAGTATAATGCAGAGTGCGAATTTGAAAAGTCAATTAAACAAGGACAGAAAAAATCACTTGCTATTCTTGCCACCGGTTCAGGAAAAACATATCTTGCTTGTTTAGCTGCCTATCGTTTACTTAATTATACACAAACAGGACGAGTGCTATTTCTTGCCGACAGAAATAATCTTGCTCGCCAATCTGAAACCGAATTTAAGTTGTTCAATCGCACAGAAAAACAACAATCATTGAATGAACTTTATACTATAAACAGATTGACTGATTCTGAAAAAATCAACGGAGATATTGTTATCTCTACAATTCAAAAACTCTTTGCTGTTTTAACCGGTCAAAAGGTTGATGAAACAAGCGAAGATGAAGAAGATGAAAACAACTTGAATTTCAGCGAAAAAGATGAACAAAAATCGGAACCTGAAATAGAATTGGGAAATGACCTTAAATTGCCTCCGGACTATTTCCAATTCATCATTGTTGACGAATGTCACCGTTCGATTTACGGAAAATGGCAATCTGTTCTCAGATACTTTAAGTATGCAAAAATATTAGGATTAACCGCAACACCTACTCCTGAAGCATATGCTTTCTTTAATGACAATATAATCGAAAAATATACTTATGAAGATTCAGTTGTTGATGGTGTTAATGTACCGGCACGTGTATACAGAATTAAAACTGAGCAAACAGAACACGGTGGTGCTATTAAAGAAGGCGATGTCGTTAGGGAAGAAACCAGATACGGGGACAAAATAAATGAATATGTCGCAAAGCAGCGTATTGATTATAGTCCAACCGAATTAGACCGCTCCATCGTAAGTCCTAACCAAATAAGAAAAAATATTGAAACTTTCAGGGATTCTATATATTCTGAAATGTTTCCTGAAAGAAAACCGTTGTGGGAATATATACCCAAAACTTTAATATTTGCAAAAGACGATCACCACGCTTCAAAAATAGTTAACATAGTAGAAGAAGTTTTTTCGGAGAACTTTAAGGATGGCAAACTTCCTGAAAAGTTTGTTCAAAAAATAACCTATTCAGCAGGTGATACAAATGCACTTATCAGAGATTTCAGGACTGATAAAGAATTTAGAATAGCGGTTACAGTGACGCTTGTTGCAACCGGTACAGATGTAAAGCCTTTGGAAACCGTTATGTTTATGAGAGATGTCAATTCCGATGTGCTTTACACACAAATGAAAGGTAGAGGCTGTCGTACCATCAACGATGATAAATTACGAGAAGTAACTCCTAATGCAACAACAAAAGATTGTTTCTATATTGTTGATTGTGTAGGTGTTACAGAGCATGACAAAAAGATTCCAAAAGGCGGCGGAGGTAAAACCGGTTCGAATACTCCAAAGTTAGAAAAACTTTTAGAATATCTTTCTCATGGTTATGTAACAGATGATAATTTAGCGTTTTTGCGTGACTATTGTGCAACTATACATCACAGATACGAAAACAACGCTTTGTTTGGACATCACTTGCAAATGTTTATATCGGATTTTGGCTTTTCACCAATGGATTTATCGTTGAATATCAACAACGCTCTTTCGCAAGGCTCTTTACCGCCATTTGTTAGTCCGTCAGATGAAAATCAAATAAGAAACCAATTGATTTCTTGTTTGATTTTAAATTTGGATGCCAGAAAGAAATTACTTGAACTACACAGAGGATATTTTGCAGTATTATCTAACGATGACACATTGATAGACAAAGGATTTTCTAAAGAAGAAGCAAAATCGTTCATTGATAATTTCGAAAAATATATTTATGATAATGCAGACAGTATTGAAGCACTTCGCATTATTTATAATTCGGAAGATACGCTTATTACATATTCAATGTTATCAGAACTTCAAGAAAGACTGCTTTCAGAGAATCATTTGTTCACTCCGTCTAAAATTTGGAGAAATTATAAGTTGTTAGATTCCGATGGGCAAGTAGAAGATTTGGATATTAGCCAAAATGTAAATGCTTTAACAAATCTTATCCAACTTGTTCGTTATGCGTATAAAAAGAATCCTAATTTAATCAGTTTATTAAAAGGATATTCTCAAAAATTTACGCTTTACTGTGGACAAGCACAGCGTACTCTTACGGATGACCAAAAAGACATTATGAAGCAAATTGCAGATTATGTCATAAATGACGGATATATCAGTGCCGGTGAACTAAATGAATATGACACTGATTTGTGGAGAA
>CAZOGS010000156.1:0-3274 GCA_964579375.1 uncultured Muribaculaceae bacterium | reverse complement strand
ATCTGCTCATTTGAAAAATCCTCCGCATTGCCTATGGCACTTTCCAAAATCGCCCCTCGCTCGATTAACCGCTTTGTTCGCTTTTTTCGCAATTCCGCTTTCTGTTTTGACATTAACTTTTTCTTTTTGTTCTGTAACTGCTCGATTTGTTCGTTTGTTTTTTCAATTTGTTCATTGATGTTTGACATAATTTTTTACCTCGTTTCTTAAAATTTTGCGTAAAAAAAGAGTAACCGTATTTTACGATTACTCTTAAAAACTGTATTTGATTTTTATTTGTTGAGTGATTTTATGTAGGATTTCATATCAAACGGATTTAATGCCATTTGTGAATATGCTATCCTTGTTGGGTGGTGTGGGTGTCCGTATTTTGTTTTGGACAGACATACCCAGTTAGCGTTTGCAGAAACAACAATTTTGTCAATTTCTGCGAGTGCTTGCAAGAAAAATTTGCTATCGTTTATATGACCTCCCCAAGCCGCAACAATATTTTGATTTTCTTTAATTACAGACCTTATACATTCAAAATTGTCTGCCATTGCTTGTTCGGTATATGACTTAAATACATCATCATTTATTTTTGTCGCTCTTATAGGGCATAAATTCAACATAATATAACCGTCATATCCAAATTTATAAGCAATTTTTTCAACAATGGAAATGGTATTATCATTTTCCTCTATTGTTGCAGTGCTTGGATTTATACCGAAGAAAACAAGGGGATTATTTTGATATTTCCCTAAAATATATCTTGCGGAATTATCATCATTGATTTTATATAACACATTTTTATCTGTCATTATTTATCAAACCTCGCTCAATAAAGCACCGCAATATTCGCATTTCTGTCCGACTTCCCCGGTTAAAGTATTTTTTGCACCACACCCCATACATAATACGGTTTTTCCAATATTTTCGGCAGAAGCAACAGTTTTAGCTCTATCAACTATTTTGTTGTTAATTCTATCAATGGTAGCATCTATGATAATTCCTTTTGAAATCATATTTTGAATAATTTTTGTTGTTACCTTGTTACTCAACCCTGTAATTGAAACAATATTGGAAATATTGCGTTCTCCTGCTAAAAATGCCTCCAATATATCTGACATTGCATTTTTTGTTTTTATATAAATTATTGCCAAAAATACTGTTAAAGCGGCTAACGGCAGGCTGAAAACGCCTGCTGTTATTTTTACTGCTACGCTGTTACCTGCCAATAACGGAGTGAACAACATAACAGTCGCAACACCGCAACCAATTGCGCCCATAAGTATACCGCTGTTGCCTGCTTCTTTTTCTAATTTTTCCCGTGCTATCTGCTCCTTGCTTTTTTCTTTTCTTTGAAACAAATTGTTAAAATTCGCCATTTTTAATATCTCCTTTCTCAAAATCCGCCTCGTTTTGGTTTGTTATACTCTCCGTTGTTTAACTTTTCCAAAGTCTTTTCATTACTTTTATGGATATGTGTTGATGCGGTTATGATAAGCATACATACAATAAACATCAAAGCATTTATCAGAATTTGCAAAAAGATAAATCCTTTTATATTATCCTCAAATAATTTTGAAACCAATACGCTGATAATAACGGCAATCTGATATATCGCCGTAACACTGCTGATTCCTGCGTTGAAATACAATGTGTCATTTTCCTTTTTTCTTTTTACTGTAAATATGGTGCTAATCATCGACACCAACAATGACAGCTCAAAAAAACAGAGTGTAGATATATTTATAGCGTTTCGGTCAAAATCCAACATAAAAAATCCCGCAAGAACAACAATTCCGATTGTTAGGAAAATAATTAAACTTGTTTTAATTCCTTTATTCATTTTCGTCACCGTTAACCTTTCTTCCGCATTCGGGGCAGAATTTCAAATTCTCCGACAATTCGTGTCCGCACGCACACTTTCTTATTATCGGTGTGCCGCAATTATGACAAAACTTTTCATTATCGTTCAGTATTTCGCCGCACTTGGAACAAGCCTTTGACATAGGGTTTCCGCACGAACAACAGAATTTTGTGCCGACAGGATTTATTCCGCCGCATTTCGTACATTTCATTGCATTTGTAACAGAAGTGTCCTTACCGCATTCGGGGCAAAACTTAAAATCTATTCCGATTTGTTTTTTACAATGCGGACATTCCTTAGTCGGCATTGTATTTATATTGTTTGCCATATTCCCGAAAGACTGCCCGATATTGCCACCGAGTCCCATTCCCATTCCAAGACCTATGCCTGCGCCCATAAATTGAGAAGCGGTTGATCCTTCATTTTTTGCAACACCCTCTAATGTATCAAACGAACGCTCTTGCGTATAGCTGTAACCTACAATATCCATTTCGGCTTTTTTGGATAATGCGGTTTTTAATTGTTTTACCGATTCATCATTTTCGGGTACGCTTATGTCATTCACATAAAAATTCACCAGTTCTATGCCGTATTCTTCAAATGTGGGTGCTATTCTGTCTTTCAAATTTTCTGAAATCTCATTGATATATGCGTTGATTTCCAAAACAGAAATTCGTTTTTTTATTAAATATCCCGAAAGGTCGTCTTTAACCTTTGTCAGATATACACCTCTGAAATATTTAAGCATATCATCGGCATTAAAAGCAGGCAGTGTTCCTACAAGTTTATTCAGAAACATCTTGGAATCCTGTATTTTTATTCCGAATTGTCCAAAAGCACGCAACGGAACAAAAACATTGTATTTGGGGTCTTGTATTTGGATCGGCGTTGGAGTGCCCCATTTAATATCCAAAGCATTCACTTTGTTTACATACCATACTTCGGCTGTAAACGGCGATCTTCCGCCAAACGGCAAATTGATAAGTTTGCTCAAAATCGGAATATTTGCAGTGCTCAATGTATGTCTGCCCGCGCCAAACAAGTCCAAAGATTGTCCGCCCTTATACAAAATTGCTTCTTGCGTTTCATTTACAATTAACTGTGTCCAAGTACCAAGCTCCGAATTTGGATACTTCCAAGCAAATACATTGGGCGCACCGTCATACTTTATAACATCAACCAATGCCATTTTTCTCGTCCTTTCTTTTTATAAGTTTGCAATATATGCTATTGTCAAAAGGTGTACCTTTTGACAGTTGTTTTATTGTATAAAATTATACCACATATTTCCCGAAAAATCAATAATTTTTGAAAAATATTATCGAAAATGACGAATTTTTTTCGTTTATGTCTTTTGTAACAGCTATTGTCAAAAGGTACACCTTTTGACAGTTATTTTGCACTTATCCGATATTCCCGAAG
>CAZOGS010000155.1:0-3301 GCA_964579375.1 uncultured Muribaculaceae bacterium | reverse complement strand
TTACGCATACATCTTCAAAGAAACTTTTCTTATCTACATTTTCAAGGTTTGAATTACTGATAACCAGCACATCGATTTTCGTGTCGATAGCGTCAAATTCTCTTAAAAAATCGTCCGCATTTTCAAATTCGTCTGCCACAATTCTTATGCCGTTTCCGGCACACACCGCCGACAGTTCGTTTTGGTGGCTGTTATCCTCAAGCCAAGTTACAATGTCAATCATTCAAAATCATCTCCCTTCTGTATTCTTCTTTAATTTTTCTGTCATCCAACATTGAATGAAGCAGCTTTAGCCCTGTTTCAAGTGCTTTTTCTGTGTCCTTGCGATCGTGTTTATAAAAAGGATTGAGGAGAATAATATCATTATCAGCTTCATAAAAAAGTACTCTCACCATCAAATCGGCTGCTTTGATTCTTATTTCGTAAAGTTCTCTGTACTTTCCGATAGAAAAGTGCTTTACATGAGGCTCTGTAAAAACATTTCTCTCATTTTCTATATATTTAATTTGGTATTTGAATTTCTCTCTTATCTTTTTATTCGCTTTTTTAAAGAAATCCTCAACCGGACACTGACCGTTGTTTTCATATACATATACTTTCCTCATCGGCATACCTCCGTTTAATACTTTTCAAGAAAATCTATAATCGTTTTTCTCATATCGTCCACACTTTCAAATTTATTTTTATATTTGTTTATTTCCGAAACTGAAAATGATAATGCTGATTTTTGCATTTCCGTACTTTTTCCAAGCAAATCACTTATACTTTGTTCATCAAGCTTGTGCAGAGAGCTTTCCTTTTTAAGCAATGCGGCTGTTTTGAAATCGAGCTTATGTAATTTTCTGCAATAAACCAAATCATAAACGCAATATTGTTCATCGTATGTGAGATATGAAAGTTCAACGGCTGTTTTAAGATTGATTTTTTTGTTATCAAGAGCACCAAGCAATTCATCGCAAAGATAATTCAGTCTTAAATACATATACACCTTTGATTTGGAAGTTAAAAATTCTTTTTCCATAATTTTTTCTATCTTTTCATCAGAATTCCACCCGTTGGAATTTTCGTATGCTAATTTTCTTCGGTTTTGCAAATCATTGTATCGAATCAAATATGATTTTGCTATTTCAGAAGGGAGGTAGCAATCCCGCTGCTGAAAATTTGTTGAAATCATTATCCGGTTTGCAACTTCATCATTAACTTTTACTACGATCGCATTTATCTCTGTTTTTCCAAGCAATCTGCATGCTCTTGTTCGTCTGTGCCCTGCAAGTATTTCATATATTCCGTTGTTAACAGGGCGAACAATGATCGGTTCCATCAACCCATTTTCTCTTATACTTTCTGCAAGGGCATTTAATTTATCATCTTCAATCACCTTAAACGGATGATTTTCTTTTTCTTTAAGGCTTGATATCGGTATAGTTATCACTTTCACATCTTCGTCAAGACCAAATATTTCCGTCAATCTTTTAACCGCCGTTTCGGAAGTCTTACCGCTTTTCTTTTCAAGAACCGAAAAAATATCATTTTTCATAATGCAACAACTCCTTTGCGATGTTCATATACGCAACAGACACAGGATGTGTGGGAGCCAGTTCTATAAGACTTTTGCCGTATAATGTCTGTTCTGCGGCTTTTATTGAATACGGAATGTATTCATCGAACACATTAATATCATCTCCGTAAAGCTCCGAAATCTTTTTGCGAATACCCTGACTGAGCTTCGTTTGAGATTGATATTTTGTTAAAAAAACACCTGCAATTTCCAATTCTTTATTTAGCTTTCGTTTCGTCATTTCAATCGCGCCGAGCATAACCTTTAAACTCTCATAACTTAAATATTGTGCCTCCACAGGTATTAAAACCTTATTTGAAGCCGTGAGTGCATTTGTAACAATCAGCCCGAGCGATGGGGGACAGTCTATTATGATATAGTCATAATTTTCATTCACGGTTTCCAAAATTTCTTTAAGCAGCATTTCTCTGCATTGCGCATTCATCAGCTTATACGATAGTTCGGCAAGCATTGAATTTGACGGCAGTATATCAACATCAGCAACAGGAACAATACACTTTTTAACCGTTTCGACATTGCTGAAGCAGGTGTCAATAACCTCGTTTAATAAATCAAACAATGTATAATCCAAACCGTCTGCGTCAATTCCGAGCGATGTGGCAATGTTGCCTTGCGTATCGGTATCAACGATCAATACTTTTTGTCCTATTTTCGCCATAGAATATGCAATATTGATGCTTGATACGGTTTTTCCGACACCGCCTTTTAAATTGATTAAACTAATAATTTCACTCATAGCAAATTCCTCCGTTTCTTTTTGTATTCAAAATTTTAACGCATAAAATATACAAAAGCAAAAAAATCAAATTTTATTTTGAACTTTCGGACATTTTGTCCGGAAGTTGATAAAAGAAAAGGAGGCTGCTTCTTTGCAGTCTCCTTGTACTAAATTAAATATTCATTGCTTTACGATCAGCCTTGTGCGTCGGCGTTTTCCTCCGTATCTGTTCATAATAAGGACTAACCAAAAAATCAATTAAATCTTCTTTTGCCACACAAAATCTGCCGCGTACCACAATACCTAATATTTTTCCGCTGTTAATCCATATCCGTATTATTTCTTTTCCGTATCCGGTAATGCAACGAATATCGTATGAGGTTATAAGCGAGGGATATTCTTTTAATTTATTATTGTAATATATCCTCATTTGTTTTATTGTATCTTCGGATAATACACCTTTATTTTCCCGTTCCTGCTTGTAGTGCAAAACATCTTGCAAAGGAATTTTATAAAAGTGTATGCTTCCGTTTTGACATTTTTGAAATCTTACTGCCTTATTTTTTATGGCTTTTCTTCCTGTTGATGGACTTATACCACAAATATCGCAAAATTCCTTAAACATTACATATTTTTCATCCATTTAAAATCGCCTTTCCGCCCAAACTTCGCATTTTATACTATTTTCCCTAAATCAAAAAGGCGCAGGGAATTTGTTCAAAGATTTAGGCAATGTATTTGTCAATGGATGGCGATTTACAATTTAGTTTCCAAAAGGTTTCCAAAAACCATGCAAAAATCCGTAAAAAATTTATTTTTGCAAAAAATTCGATTACAAGCGGTTTTCCTTAAAATCATTTGCTACAAACCGCGTAAAAACAGCTTTTACGCTTCTTTTAACTTCTGCTAAATTACTTCAAAGTTTGACAATTACAACTGATTCGAAATCACTCGAAATCAGTTTGTCGGTAACACCGGCACGTGGGTTCGAATCCCACCCCGTC
>CAZOGS010000154.1:0-3405 GCA_964579375.1 uncultured Muribaculaceae bacterium | reverse complement strand
AATTATTACCGATTCAGGGATAAATCCCATGTGTCAGAGTAGAACTCGAGCTTCCTGCTCTCGTAAACTCTGACAGCATCACCGTCTCCACCATTTTAAAAAGACTTCTTCAGAGGTCTTTTTTTTGTATACAAAAATGGCGGAGCGTCTCGACTCGAAGTAATAATTTCGGTTGGAAATTATTACCGATTCAGGGATAAATCCCATGTGTCAGAGTAGAACTCGAGCTTCCTGCTCTCGTAAACTCTGACAGCATCACCGTCCATAAAAATTTTATTGAAATACGTTCAGTTGTTTTGGTCGGCTAAAGTTTACCATATGCTTTGATAAATTCACCGTCATCCTTGTATATGTTACGTAATTCGGTGACAAAAATTGTTTTTTCTTAACAGTTTCTTACCTCAAAGAAGAGGGGCTAAATATGCAACCAACCCCATCATGTCGTATATCCTTTGGTATATAAAAATTATTCTAAATCAAACTTATTATGCTTTTATAATGTTGATAAGTATTTAGAGATTTAATTTTTGAACAAGTTTTGGGGCTATTTCATCCCAAGCGGAGTTTGAGGGATGCGGATAGTTTGGGTCAACGGATTTTGGAACTCTGTCTGTTTCTCTGTCCATTTTTCTTCCTATTAATTCTTCTGTAGAGAGGACTTTATAACCTAATCTTTCTAATTTGTTTTTGAACTCATCAGAGTACATAATTTCAAACATTTTATTTACTCTGTTTGCATTTTTGTTGTTTTGCATTATTCCTTCGCATAAATCTTTATTTACGTCGGAATAAAGTAAAATAATAAATTTGCTGTTAGGAAAGAGTTTTTCGCTTTGGACTTTCATATCGTACATTATTGTGAAAAACAGCACAAGTGCGTTATCCATTTTTTCTTCGTCATAAATCCAATCTGAAAGTTTTGAATTTTGCAAATATTTGTAGATGTACGAATGATACAGAAAATTGTAGTTTTGGTTAGGAATGTAGTGTTGTTTTCTGTAAAAATCGTATATTTCAGGTTCCGAAAATCTGTCTAAATGATGGAACATATACGTATATATTATGTATTCGGGTTTTTGGGAAATAAGATGATATTGGTTTTCAAGAAGAAATAAAGTTAAAAAATGGGCTGGTCCGTAGCCGGACATTCCCCAATTGTAGCAAAATCTGTTCGTCAGTTTTTGTACTTTTGCAGGAAGCGATTGGTGTTCTTCAAGATAATCTCCTTTTGTGAAAGAACAGCCAACAAATAAAATCGGGGCTTTTTCGTTTTCTGAAATTTTTTTATACTTTGAAAAATTCGACGGAGGATATTCATATAAAAAATTTTTATCGGAAAATCTGATTGGTGAAACGGGATAACATATATGATGCCAATATGCAAAGAAATAGACTATTTCCATCAAAATATAAATTATAAATATCAAGAAAATATTCACAGTAATAATTTTTTTCATATTTACCTTTCTTTTTATGTTTCATTTTGGTGATTTTGTTTTTTAAATATTGTTTCTTGCAAACATTCCCGAAAGTTAGATTTCTCTTTTCTGTATTCAAAAAAAATTTTTTTTGTGCGAATTCTTTTTGTTTTAAATAAATCGCTAAAACGTATATTCTCTGGATTCTCTTTTTGAATTATCTCATCGGAAAAAATAATTTTTTTTCTTTTGTGAAAATCAGGATGTACGCTTCTTAAGTATACAAAGAACCAAAAATGTTCATTTTGTTTTAAATATTCGCAGTATGATTTAGGTAAAATAAGAGTTTCCGATTTTGAAGAAATTGCTCTTTTTTCAATATCGTATATAATTTGTTTTTCATTTTTTTGCTCTTGGATAAAATTTTCTAAATTTTTTATATACTTCACGGTGTAACTGTTGAAGTTGCTGAAGAAAACGATTATGCAAAGAGTGATTTTTATCGGGTTGGAATATTTTTTTAATTTCGGATGTTTATCCGTAAGAAAACCTATTTGCATTAATCCGAAAAATATACAGGAATAAAAATACAAACATACCCATTTGTAAAAAGTTGCATAATATTGCGTACTGCTTTCCATGAAACCAAGTAAAAAAGTACTGAATAGTATAATTAAGTAAGCAAAAATGTTCGTTAATGAAATTAAGATAATTCGTTTTTTTTCTGCTTCAATATAATCTTTTGAAAAATATATTAAAGCACTCGGGATTAGAACAAAAAGCAATATTTTGATATGTTCAACGAAAAAGTATCCGAAAAATTGTTTCACAAAATGAGAGAACATTAATTTTAAATATTCGGAAAAATTACCTGCTCCGTAGAAAGTTTCATGATCTAAAATCATTGTTTGGAATGAGAGAAAATAATAAATTAAAATAGAAATCAAACATGCGAAAAATGAATAAAATGTATGCTTGGTTCTTTCTTTATTAAATAAGGATAGAAAAGAAAAGAGGCACAATGCTGTAAAAAAGGCTACATTAAGAGGCTCAACGCTTATCCCCGTAAGAAAAGCCAAGCAGACAAGGATAATTATGTTTCCCCGGGGGGGGGGTATTTTTAACATAAAAATATGTGTATATAAGCCAAAACGGAGCATATAAAATTAAACTCATAGGATATTCCCAGAAAACGGTATTTTCCTGAAATAAAAAATAGCGGACTTCCCATGTGTCGATTTCGTCGTTAAATAAAGTCAAAAATACAAGAATGAAAGTTAGAATAAAGGCCGGATTGCATATTTTATTTTTTTTCTCCGAAAACAAAAAAACTGCAAATGCAAAAAAAATAAAAATCGTGACAGAAAAGAAAGCTTTTAACGGGTTGATAAAAATTGTCTGAAAATCACTCGGGTGAATATTGAGATATTCGGGTAAAACTTCTGACAGTACGTAATTTGTGTATGTTGCAAACAATCTTCCGTGTTCGGGTTCTAAAAAATTTCTGCCGAAAGGATAAGCCCAATCGTGAGCATCAAAAATGTCATATCTCATCGTGTACAGAATTGTAAAAAATGTCGCTAAAATTGTAATAATCAGAAAAATAATACAACTGTTTCTTTTTATGAAAGACATTTTTACGAACTCCTATATAAAAAATCTGCTATAATTTTATCATAATAATTTCCGATTTAATAGGAATTTTCGGTATGAAAGTCAGAAAATAGCTCTTTTGCTGTTGATGATATTATTTTTTCAGCCCCCTTAATAAATGAGTTTTGTCATACTTTCTCGGGCTACCCGAGTGATTGTTTCCGTGGCTACAAACGTCAAAGATTTAAAGTTTTAATAAGATTATCAACTATAGCATCCCAAGCTTTTTCATTCGGGTGGTCTTTATCTGCAATTCTATATTCTTCATTTCTAATTGGAAGTGTTGATAAATCCTCTGCGTTTATAACAGTAAAGCCCATTTCTTTTAATTTGC
>CAZOGS010000153.1:0-3411 GCA_964579375.1 uncultured Muribaculaceae bacterium | reverse complement strand
CAACACGAAGCCGCAACTTATTTGGGACTTGTTCAAAGAGCCTTGCGAACTTGGGAACAGGTGTCAAACAACAAATGCCGTTTTCAAATTGTTTCAAATTTAAATGATTCTCAAGTTAACTTGGAATGGAAACGTGTTGACCGAAAGTCACTCGGTTATTGCCTTTTTAATTTTGATGCACAATCAAGATTGTATTCTGCCGAAGTACAAATCGGTTTGTCGGACGGGATTTTGCACTCCCAATATATGGATGAAGGGGAAGTCTATCACACAATTTTGCACGAAATCGGGCATGCCTTGGGGTTAGGACATTCACCGTATCAAACGGATATTATGTATACCCCGCACCAATACGGGAATACGGCACTTTCTCAACGGGATGTAAATTCGATTTGTTGGCTTTATAATCTTCCTCTCGGAACTTCCGTCAATGACATAAACTCAAAATATAACCTTAATGAGCAAGATATTGACGTTGCTCTTTGGAAAATAATTCACGGCAACGCAACATCGGAATTTGAACGTGTAAAAAATTCTCTTCCTTTACCGCAACAAAAAAATCTTATGGAAGAACAGTCAAAATTGGGAGAAATTAAAAAGTATCAAGTTTTGGCTCTTCAAAACATACAAATTTCCCGAAACACTCACAACATGCTTAAACAACAACGTATTCAACAAAACATTGAAGCCCTCAAGAACAGAAACAAAGACAAATAAGCTTTTAATTAATATCGGGTTATTTTTTGCGTTGTTTCAGCATATCTTCAAATTCGGCTAAAGCCTCAACACCGACGATTTGCTCAAGAGCCGCACGTTTAGAGAGGAAATCAAGCTCGATTGATTGTTTTCTCTCAAGGGCGGTTCTGTAATACGCATCTGCAATCATTTCAAGCTCCCGACCCTGATTTTTTACGGCTTCCAAATATTGATAACGATTAATAACGTTTGTTTTTGCACGTTCGGAGGCGTTGTAAGCAGTCATATAGTCGATATAATAATTAATCAAACGTTTTTGCAAATCGTCAACCCGTTTCAAAAGCATAATCATATCGGCATCGGTAACTTTTGTATATTTGTAATTTAATTCTTTGTCATCGGTGGAAAGAGAATTAATCAAAGCACCGCTCATAATTGCGGAAGTTGCGGCAACAGGATTAAGGAACCCTGCTCCCGCCATTGACGAAAATCCTGCGAGAGGTCTTACTACCTTTTTAATAATCGTTTCATCAGGTTTGTCTGCATCGGGATTGGAGAGTTTGTAAATCGTAAACTTAACCGTTTCGGATTTTGAAGCCGCACCTGCCCAAAGAACCGAAACATCCGCAACCATTACATCTCTGTCAATATCTATTGTTTTGCTCAATTCTTTCGATAATTCTTTTAATGTGGAATCCGCATAAGATTTGCTCTTTGTAATTTCACGGGCATATTTTGCCTTCTGGGAATCATAAGTTTCTATTTTTTTTATTTTATATTCCAATTCGGGAGTTGAAGTCGTACCGAGTCGATAAGCAGGATTTTTCGGGACGGTTACATCGTCGAGCGTTTCAACCGCAAAAGTCGGAGTTGAAAGAAGAAAGATTAAAATAAAAGTATTTAAAAATTTATTTCTCATTTTTTCATTGACTCCGGATTAATGATAGTATTTTTAAACGCAAATTGTGTTAAATTAAGCTTTTCGACCGTTTTAGCCCCCGCAAGACGCTCAAGCTCAAGATAATATTTTTTTGCTTCCTGCTCTTCGTAATATTCATTCAAAAGCATATCTTCGTACAAAGCTGAAGATATGATTAGCTCAAGGCTGTCACCGCTTTTAATTGCTTCAGAATAATTTTTGTTATACAAAATAATTCTTGAACGGGTATCTTTAAGCTTATTCAAGGCACCTTTGTAGCCGTAATATGCGGAAATAATGGTATCTTGCAAACTTTCAATCGTACCTGCAAGCTCAATCAACTCCGTATCGGAGAGAATTTCTCTTTGAGGCATTGAATTTTTGTTCAAAAAATTATTGAGTAACTTTCCCGTTGCAAAAGAAGCGGTTTGAACGCTTGCATCAGTCCCCGCAAGTGCAGGCAAGAAAGAAGCCCCGTAAACTATTGCGGATAGTGATTTTGCGGCAATAGAAGAGTGCAATCTTCTTTGACCTTCAGGAGTATTTAATTTTTGCATGGTAAATTTTATCAATTTATTTGCGTCAACCGTTGCTTGCCAAAGCATTTCAATATCTTCAATTTCGCTTTCCTGTTGCATGGAAACGAGTTCTGAGAATTGTTCTTTTTTGCTGATAATCATTTGCGTTGACTGTTTATTTTCAACGGGGTGCAAATTTAATTTTTGCTTTTGCATAACGGGCAACATAATTTCTTCCTCGGCAAAAGCAATTCCCGACGAAAGTGCAAAAATTAATAATGTGCTCAAAAATTTCTTCATCTATATAATTTTAGCTCATTTGCTATCTTATTTTCAAATTTTTCCGATTTTCAGTAAAAAAAACTTAATATCTTTTAAAGCATGCCATTTAAAGGTATAATCAAAAAATCAAGGAGAAAAGCATGAACACAATTAATACCGTAAAATTAAGAGATTTTGAAATTGGCGGAAACAAATTAACCATCTTGGCAGGGCCTTGTGCAATGGAAAGCAAGGATATTTTGTTTTCAGCCGCAGAAGCATTGAAGAAAATCACAGATGAAATCGGAGTAAATTTTGTTTTTAAATGTTCTTACGACAAGGCAAACCGTACTTCGTTAACATCTTACAGAGGACTTGGCATAGAAAAGGGTCTTGAACTTTTGGCGGCAGCAAAAAAGGCTTTTGATGTTCCGATTGTGACAGACATTCATTCAGTTGAACAAGCACCGTTAGCGGCGGAAGTTGCTGATATTATTCAAATTCCGGCATTTTTGTGCAGACAAACCGATTTGCTTATCGCAGCCGCAAAAACAGGCAAAATTGTTAACATTAAAAAGGGACAATTCCTTTCACCTTATCAAATGAAATCAATTGCAAAAAAAGTTTCCGACAGCGGAAATTCAGACATTGTAATTACAGACAGAGGCGTATCCTTCGGATACAACAACCTTGTATCGGACATGCGAACAGTGCCGATTATCCATGAACTTGGCTATCCGATTGTTTTTGATGCAACGCACAGCGTTCAACTCCCCGGTGGCGGCGGAACTTACACTTCAGGAGAAAGAAAATTTGTTTCAACCCTCGCAAAATCAGCAACCGCAGCAGGTGCAGACGGTTTGTTCTTTGAAGTTCACCCGAACCCCGATGAAGCACTTTGTGACGGACCCAATCAAATCAACTTTGAAATGGCAAAAAATTTAATCAGAACTTGCAACGATATTTTCCATTTGTTAAGAAAATAGCTAAAAAGCAATAAATACTTCAAACGGACAG
>CAZOGS010000152.1:0-3442 GCA_964579375.1 uncultured Muribaculaceae bacterium | reverse complement strand
GCAGGTGTAGACTATAATGACAACCGTGTTTTTGCTGAATTTGCGAGAAAAATTGTTAAAAAAGGAAACATAGTTTTACAAACAACAGGCGAAAATACAAGATGTTATTGTTATGTAACTGATGCAATAACAGCAATGTTTGTTTTGTTGGAACGTGGAGAACAAGGCGAATGTTACAATGTAGCAAACTCAGAAACTGTATGTTCCATAAAAGAAATGGCTGAAATGCTATGCAAAAAATACACAACTTCAAATTTAGAAATTAAAATAAACCCTAATAATTATTATCTGCCGGCAACAAAATTATATGTTGATACAACCAAGCTAACCCGATTGGGATGGAATGCAAATATCGATTTAGTTACAATGTTCGAAAAATTGGTGAATGTTTTTGAAAGCAAAAATAAATGAGCAGAAAAATATACATTATCACAAGGTCATTTAAAGAAGAAGGTCTGTTTGCAATTGCTAACTCAATAATCAATCATTGCGAATATGCTATAGAAAACGGTTATGTCCCTGTTGTAGATTTAAAACACTACTCAAATCAGTACTTCAAAGACGGAAGAACATTTAAAGACAATTCGTGGGAATATTTCTTCGAACAGCCAAACGGTATTGGATTAGATGATATAAAAGACGAAGATGAAGTTACAATAGGTAAAAACAAAATATACATTAATTCCGATAAGGCTATTTACATTTCGGATTTACCAATTAGTCACAGGATTAATGATAATAAAGAAATAGAAAAGAAAAAACTTTCACAGAAAAGTCTACTAAAATTCAATAAAGAAACAAAAGAATATTTAGAAGAAAATTTTTCAAAATTGGTTGGCAATGGTGATGACGTATTAGGAATTTTATGCCGTGGGACAGATTACATTAATAAAAAACCGGTTGGAGAAGAAATTCAACCAAAACCGGAAACTGTTATAAAAAAAACTAAAGAAGTTATAAAAAACAATCCGCAAATTAAAAGAATATACGTTGCCACAGAGGATAACGAAATATATCAAAAATTCAAGAAAGAATTTGGCGATATTTTAATTGAAAATTGTCAATATAAATATTCATACAAAAACGACAGCGAAAAATATAATTATCTTTCGGATATAAAAGTTGACAGAAAAGACCACAATTATAATTTAGCAAAAGAATATTTACTGTCAATTTACATATTATCTAAATGCAGATTTTTTATAGGCGGCAGAACAACCGGCACAAAATGGGCTTGGTTACTATCCGAAAAATGGGAGTACTTCTATATATGGAAACTTGGCAAATACGGAAAGTCAATTTTACAGCAAATTTTTTCTGTTTACAGCGAAGATTCCGGAATTAAAAAATATAAAGTATACAACATTTTCGGAATAAAAATAAAAAAAGAAATCAAAAATCAGTAACCGATAAGGTGTATGAACCTATTGCAACGAGTTTGTGTTGATTTTGATTTTGTTTGTGTTAAATTGGTATTACGACGGGATTCCCGTTAGTTCATTGAACGGATGTGAATTAATCTGAAAAACATCAGGACTGCTGAACGCTCAGGATTTTGTTACGGCGTAAAAAGAGCGGTAGAAACGACAAAAAAATTAAAAAGCGAAAACAATTCCGCAAAGATATGGGTTTTGGGTGAATTAATCCACAACTCTCACGTTATTAAGGAATTGGATGAATTGGGAATACATACGGTTGACGAGCTTCCCGAGGATGAAAGCGGAATTTGTATCATCAGAAGCCACGGGGCATCTCCCGAAGTTATAAAAAATGTTACCGATAAAGGCTTTGAAATTGTTGATTTAACCTGTCCCGACGTTAAAAAAGTGCAACAAAAAGCAATCGAGCTTGCACAAGAAAATTATCTCGTTATCATTGTCGGAAAACCCGAACATCCCGAAGTTGCAGCGATTAAGGCAAATGCAAAACAATTTACCGAAGATGTTTATGTTATTCCGGATATAAATTCACTTAAAGAAATCGAACCGATGATAAAAGAAAGAAAACGTGTCGGTGTTGTTGTTCAAACTACGCAAAGAATAGAAGTTTTGAACGAAATATTGGGTTATTTGACAACGATTGCGAAAGAAATAAAATTGCACAATACGATTTGCAATTCAACGCAAATGCGTCAAAAAGAAGCAAGGGATTTGGCAGAAAATTCAGATTTAATGGTCGTTGTCGGAAGCAAAAAAAGTGCAAACACAACCCACCTTGCAGAAATTTTGAAAGATATTACACAAACAATTCACATTGAAACAGACGAAGAGCTTTCATTGTTTGAAGATATTATCAAGAAGTCGGAAAACATTGCAATTACGGCAGGAGCATCAACACCCGACGACATTATACAAAAAGTTTATAATAAATTAGCAGAATATTAATTAGGAAGGAAAAATAAAATGACACAATCAATTAATGAACAAGATGAATTTGTGAGATTGCTTGAAGAAAGCTACAGCTACAAATTTCAAGTTGCAGATATCGTAAAAGGTATCATTGTAAAGAAAGAAAATGACGGTTATTTGGTAGATATCGGAGCAAAAACAGAAGCATTTTTGCCTAACAAAGAAATCGCAAACACAACAGATAAAGCAGAAGAATTGCAAATCGGCGACGTAAAAGAATTTTACGTATTGAGAGAAGAAACAGATAAAGAAGACAGCTGCATCGTTCTCTCATTGAGAAAACTTTCATGTGCAAAATCATGGCAAACTCTTCAAAACGCAAAACTTAACAACGAAACTATCATTGCAAAAGTTGTTCAAATCGTTAAGGGCGGCGTAATCGCAGAAGCTGAAGACTTGAGAGGATTTATCCCCGCAAGCCAACTCAGAACAGGTGCTCCTTTCGAAGGTATGTTAGACCAAGAAATCGAAGTTAAAATCCTCGAAGCAGATCCTCAAAAGAATAAGCTCATCTTCTCACAAAGACAAGCTATCGCTGAACAACGTGAAAAAGTTGTTGACGATGTTATCGTTAACCTCGAAGAAGGCTCAATCGTAAAAGGTGAAGTTGTAAGAATTGCAAACTTCGGTGCATTCGTTGACATCAACGGCGTTGACGGACTTCTCCCGATTTCTGAAATTTCTTGGCAAAGAATTAAACACCCGTCAGATGTTATCCAACTCGGTCAAGAACTCGAAGTTAAAATCCTCAAAATCGACAACGATCTTAAGAGAATCAGCCTCAGCTTGAAGAGAATGGGCGACAATCCGTGGGAAGAAATCGAAAACAAATTTGAAGAAGGTCAAGTAATCACAGGAACAGTTAACAAAGTAACTTCATTCGGTACTTTCATTAACATTTTCCCCGGAGTTGAAGCACTTCTTCCTTCATCAGAAATGGAACCTGCTAACGCAAATCCTTTCACTATCTACAATGTAGGCGATGAAGTTCAAGTTATGATTAAGAAATTTACTCCGCAAGAACACAGAATTGC
>CAZOGS010000151.1:0-3448 GCA_964579375.1 uncultured Muribaculaceae bacterium | reverse complement strand
AAACTTCGTGCAATTTATGAAGATATTAAAAATATTCTTCATCATATCTATGAAGTTATCCAAAGAGGTGAATATTTCCTCAATGGTGAAAATCCTCTCACAAAAGAAGAACTCGAAAACTCTAAAGCGGTCTTTGATGAAATCTTTAAATTGGAACAAAATAATCTTCAAGAACGTGTATTCAAAAAAGTCGATGCTCTTCGGGCAAAAATTGCAGAAATTAAAACCAATCAAAAACAAGAAATTGCAAAGATACGTGCGGTCCGTGACAACATACGAACCGACTTGAAAGAACAAGGAGAAATTCAAAAAACTAAAGAAATCTTAAAAGATAATGCCGACAAATACGCCGATAAAAAAGAAAATAAAAAATGGGAAAAATATAACGAGGCAAGACAAGAAGCCGCTTGGGGTATCTTAGCTTCCGCTCTTGGAATGAAAGTTGCTGAAGTAAAACGAAAAATGCACTCAAAATACGCTAAAACTCGTGAAGACATTGAGCTTAAACTCCGTGAAGTCAGTGACAAACTCTCTGCCGGTGATTTTTATCTTGACGAAAATGTTATTGAATTTTTCGGCAAAATTGATATGACTGACACTGATGCAAGTCAGCAACTCGTCAATATGGCTCTTGATGCCATCGACACAAAAGTCAATCTCGATACCGAACTTAATCGGGCAATAAACGAGTTTTTGAACAAGTTTGAATACCTCAAAAAACAATATGAAAATACTCCGCAAAAGAACGGAAAACAACGCTCTGTCTTAATTGATGTCATCGCAGAACTTATGGACGAACTCAACATTTCGTCTTTACCTCAAGTTTTTGTTGAAGATTTTGCAACGGAAATGCAAGAGTTAACAAAAGATTTTGAAGATACAACATCAAGCCGTGCTGACCGCATGGACAACAGTTTTTATCATAGCTTTATCCTCGCTAAATTAAAAAATGTAAAACTCTATGATGCCGAAACAAAACGTGCAAATAAAATATCTCCTTTGCATAGTTTTTACGCAAAACTTCCTATGGCTAAAAATGCCGTCGGTGCCGAAAAATTAATCAGAGAAATAAACAGTGCCTTAATCGATGACATTGAAATGAAAATCAAAACAATTATCGCTAAAGAAATTGCCATTCAACTTCGGGTTAACTCAAGAGTTGTCAGAACTAAATCGAACATTCAAAAAGGTCTTTACGATTGGAGAACTAATCAGGTTTGGTTGGATTTGCAAAAACTTAATAAAATGAGTATTCCTGAATTGCTCGCTGAACTTGAAAGTATTGTACCTGATGCAATTAAAGAACTTTACTGCCTCGATAAGGCGGAAGATGCTTACAAGTCCGTACAAGAAAATACTTCTACCGTTGATTGGAAATTTGAAAATAACATGAGAAAGAAATTTATCCAATATAAAATGGCTAAAAATCTTAAAGATGCGGATTCCTCTCTTATGCTCGATTTGCTCTCCGATATTATGGAATACAAAAATAAAGCTCGTAAGGCAAAGTCTGAAGAAGAACTCTCTAAACTCCTCGAAAGATACGACTTGAGAAATGACCTTGCTGAAAGAATTTTGAAAAATCCCAAGAAAATAAAAAAAGTTATTGAGTACCTTTTCAGAAACGATTCTCTGCTTAATTGGAATATCATTCTCCGTGTCTGCTTCGGTAATGATATAGCGGAAAAATATTCAATCCTCGATGAAGAAATTGAAAAAGAAATTTATGAAAATAATATCCTCACAAAATTCTATAAACTTGCCATGCAAAATTACGGTATCAAAAATGAGGGTAAATTTAACGGTGTGAAAAAACTTCTCATTGACCCTCGTGGTATTTCTGAATTGCAAAAAATGTTCCGTGAGTACGAAAATGAAGAAAATACTTGGACGGTGGACGAAACAATTTATGACTTTAAAACAAAAGAAGCAATAACAAAGCCCATTAAGCTCAATCGGGCTCAAATAATCACCATGTACGCTTGGTATCAAAACGAACTTTTGAAAAAACGTTTGATAAATCAATTCGGCGGTGAATATACCGGAGAAATTGTTCTTAACGATTTGTTCTCGCACCTTTCGGAAGAGGACAAGCAATTTGCCTTTATCCTTATGGATACTTGCGATGCAATGTTTGACGATGTCAACGAAGTTATGATACGCTCGCAAGGTCTTTCTCTCGAAAAAGTCCCGTTCTACATCCCCTCTATCGTTCGACGTCGGGGTGATGTAATAGACAACGTCTTTTTGGTTAACTCTCGCATCGGCTATCCGTCAGCCGTTAAAGCAAGAGTTAAGTCGCAAAAAGTGGCTATGCTCCCGATAAACCCGTTGACGATACTTTCCTCGCATATCGACACAATGGCTTCCTATGTCTGTGTTTCCGAAAAAGCTTCTTTTATCTCTCAGATTTTCGGCTCTCCGGATTTGCAACGTGCGTTTGAAAATGCCTTTGACCCTCAATATTTGGAAATGATTGAAAAAATCGGCGGTTATGATTCGATTAATCCGTTATCGTACAAGTATATCAATCACACAAAAAATAAAGATGTAAAAGTCGGTATTAAAATTAATCCCGATTTGTCGGAAAGAAAAAATGAAGAAGTTAAAGCTTTAAAAATTGAAAACAATTTGAATTTGACAAATAACAGAGGCGATATCAAAAGAATTGTAAAAGAACATATCTTTAAAGATGCACCCGATAAAAAGATTACCGCAATAAATAAAAATACAGGTGATAGCGTTATTATTAACGCATCTTCCGTCGATGAGTCTTTGGGCAAAATCAAAGAAACGTCCGACACGGAAAAAATAAATATCATCGCTGATTTTAAAAATATTTTTGAAAAATCTGAGTTGATTTGTCATTACAGAGATATCAAATCCGATATTGATTTAAACTCTTCCGAAAGCCCGAAAAGAATATATCTCTATGCAACATTGGTTGAAAGCGGAAAAAATAAATATGTTTGTGTTACTACCGTTAAAGAGGCTGAAAATAACGAAAAAGAAGCTTCCTTGAAAGCGTATAACCTCGAAAGTCTTGACCTGAAAAGACACGGTATCGAGAACATGAAACCACTTAACGCAGAGTCACTCCACGATACCGCCAATATTATTATATCAGATTTGGTCAATATCATCAAGGCTCGCCTCGTTGAAAGGTACAACGAGGACTATAAAGAAGCAAAACGAAAATTTAAAGAAAAAAATGTGGACCTGAAAAATCTTAAACTTAAAAAGAAAAAATCCACAAAAGGTGGTGTTTATTACAGGTTGCTCATTGAACAAATGGCGGCATCAACGTTCTTTAAATATTCTCAAACCGTTCGTACGATGAATGATTTAACACGAACACTTATTAGTAATTTTACCGTGCAGGCTATCGGCGGAAGTCCGAAAATCGCCGCCGCTCAAATGCTTTCGGTTATAAACTACGCCGACGGTT
>CAZOGS010000150.1:0-3491 GCA_964579375.1 uncultured Muribaculaceae bacterium | reverse complement strand
GGAATAACGGCAATTGCATCTTGCACCATTTCTTCAAGCATATCGGCTAAAGTGTTTGTTTCTTCTTGAGTAGCTCCACGAGGGTGTTTACCTATAAGATGAGGCATTCCGTATTTTTCCGTAAATACAACCCAAAATTTAAGTCCGCCTTTTTTAAAAGTAACAGACCAAAAGACACGAGAGAGTGTGCGTTCGCCGTAGGGGTTGTTGTAGCTTGGACTATTTTGAGCAAGCAAGAATTTCTTTTCGGGAACAATTTCACCGTAGTAATTTTCTTTTGTTCTGAATTTTAGGTTGTTATCATCATCAAAACAAAACCATTCGGGAGGTTTTGCAATAATTTTTTCAGGTAAAATATATCCTGATTTTTCTTTCTTCCACATTATTTCAAGCGGTTGAAAGCCAAATTGAGTAGCATCTAAAATATCAGAAATCAATTTATTAATATCAAGTTTTTTAAGCAGTTTTTCTATTGTTTGGGCTTTTTCATCTTTATCAAGCCCTCTGTTTATTTCCCAATCGAGAGATAAAACACCTGCTTTACGAGATTGAGTGCAGGCAAAAACGTGAGGGTCGCACAAAAGTTCTCTGTATATTTTTATATCTTTCCCCTGTTTTTTAAGCACTATATCAGGGTCTGGAAGAATATTTGCCAATGAGCAAAAATTCAGAGCACGTTTTCTTGTTGCAATTTCATCGGATAAGGTATTTTTTGCGGAAACTTTTTTTAAAATATTTTCTTCCATATATTTTTTAAGCTCCCGTATTTTTCTTGAAAGTACTTAGCATATCGATTCCACCGACTTTGTAGATATTTTCAAGGACATCTATTTCAAAGATTTCAACGGCATCGACTATTAATTTAGCGTAGGTAACGGACATAGTTGTTTCATATTCTGCATTTTCGTGCGGTTTAATGTTGCCTAACGGAAATTCTTTAAAAGTTCCGATTAAAAAAGCGGTTGCGGGAACTTCTTTAATTCTTCCCGTTCCATTGTATGTTTCAAGGTTGGCTCTCACTTGAATCATTGTTGCTAAAAAGGGATTTGAACAGATAGCCATAACTGAGGGGTAGAGTGCATTCCATTTAATTTTGCATTCTAATTTATCAATACCTGCGAAAAATTCTGCTGAACCTACCATACCAAGAGCTTTGTGTTCCGCCATTTTGTGTTTTATTTGAGGAAGCTGAACTTCTTCGGCACGCCCTAAAAGGTTGATTCCGTTCATATATACATTTGCGTTGGTTAATTTATTTATTTCAATTTTGGACATATCTTTTCCTTATATTCTTTTGAACATTTCGCAGTTTTTGATTTCAATGTCGGAGTAGTGGAGGAACACGTATTCATTACTGAGGGCTTGCACTAAAGGACATTTGTAGAGATTTTTGCAGTTAAAACACAAATCGTTAATGTCGGTGTGAACCTCTAAATTTCCGTGGTTATTTACGGTGCAAAACATTAAGAAGCTCCTAATGATTTGAGCAATTCTATGTTGATAAAAGATTCAAAAGTTATGCGCTCAGCCGGTGTCGGAGGCATAAATTCGATATCAAAAGTTAAATGACCGTTGGCAATTTCTGTTGCGGGATTTTTATCGGAATTAAAAGTACATTTTCCGTCTATTAATGCACCACGACCGATTAAAGTTCTGATAAATTGATTAACTGTTTCACAGATTGAATCGATTAAACCGTTATCAATCGGATAATCCATAAATTGGAGCATTGAGTATTCGACTGATTCGTGGAGAATGTCTGCCGTTCTTCTTACGTTGATAAAATTTGTCGGAAGAGTTGAGATTGGGTATGCAGCGGAGCGGTTACCCCAAGTTCTTATTCCCGAACCGTAGGAATTGAATACCGTAACAACACCTGCTTCGTTTAAGACATTTACTTCCGATGTCGGGTCATTAATCATTGAGGTTAATTGTCTTTCGACTCCGACTATTCCTTGAATTTCGGTATTTGATGGTGACCAATGATAACCTTTTTCAACATCTTTTGCAGCTATAACTCCTGCTAATCTTTGAGAATACGGTTGTAATTTTATTGAATCGGATTCCGAGTCATATACTTTTAAGTGCGGATAACAAAGGATTATGCGTTCTGATGAGGTATTGAAATTTATTGTACCTTCTGAGCCTCTGCCTGTTATTACATCTTGAACGGTAGCTCCGACAGGAGCGTCAACGATTCCCATTGCTCGGATTTTGTTGCAGATTGTGTTCATTTCGGTAACTACGGCGGTTTCTTCACAAAAAACAGGTGCGATGATTGTTTTAGGGTAATATCCGAATAGTGAGTAACAATCTTCAAAGGCTTTCATACCTGTACGTTTGCCTGTTGTGGCATCAATTGAGCCGTTGATATCTGAAATTTTTACATCTTCAACGGAAGAATGTTTTTCAGGGTCATAGACATTTATTACTATTGCAATTCCTGCACCTTGGTCAAATATTGATTGCAGGGCTTGAGGAATTGTAAAACCTGATTTGTGATTGCCGAAATATTTAACGGCTTCTGTTTCATTGAGTATCAAGGTTGGTGTGTTGATTGTTTTACAGTCTTCTTCAACATCTTCTATCGGTGCAGTTCCGACAATTCCGACTACGGCGGTTTTTACCGTTGAAATTGTTCTTGCACCTTTTGTTATTTCAATGGTTTCAACACCATGTAAAAATGATGCACTCATGTATATCTCCTATGAGGGGGGGGTAAATGTAAGGGGTAAAGGGGTAAATAAAGTAAAATTAAATAATTTCTAAGTCTTGGACATTTTGGGTTGTGAGGGTAAAATTAATTCCGTATTGCCAAATTCCTGCATTTTCTGAGATAAAGAAATCTTTTGTCGGCATTAATTTGGAACAACCGTCAGGCGAAAAGCCTGTTAAGATTGATTTAACGCTATCAAGGTATTCGTAAGCACCTTTATTTTCTCTAAGATTTCTTGTAACGATTGTTATTGAAAATTCTTTTTTATTTTCTTGGGTAATAAATCCAAGAGCGTTGGAATTTGTGTAATTGCTTCCTTGATAGTGAACAAGCAAAGCTCCTGTCGGGTGGAGCAGAATAAATTCGGAGGGTTTATCGGGAAAACCTTGAACCAAAACTTCGGGGAAAGAAGTTTTTAATTTTTCGATAATGGAGTTTTCAATTTGCCTAATTGTCATTGTTAAAGGCTCCTGTGGGCATTTCGGCTTCGTTCGGCTAAATCGCCTCACAGCCTCAATTGTCCTACGTCGCTATCGAACGGTTACGTCCTGCTACGTCTTTGTCTACACAAAGCCGTATCGGACTTCACACACGGCTTACGCATTCTAATATTTAAGCATACGACCTTTATTAAAGATTTTATCTATAATCGTTTTATTCGTTTTATATTCCAACGCATTAAATCCTGATGATTCGAATAAATCATTTTCCGATTGCAGGGTTATTATTCCTTTTTGAATATCTTTTAAGGTTGAGATTGCGTTTTTGTAAGCAG
>CAZOGS010000149.1:0-3556 GCA_964579375.1 uncultured Muribaculaceae bacterium | reverse complement strand
GATAAGAAATACCCGCCCTTTCGGTTGAATTAAACCAATTCTGTTTTAAAACGATAAGCTTCAAAAGTGTCGGAGAACCAATCAGCAGGAAGTCCCGCTTTTTGTTTTAAAGAATTTAAAAATTCTTTTTTATCTGGAATTTGTTTCCAAACTTCCGGCAAATAGACAGCCTGTCTGCCTGCATCTCTGATAATCAAACCGTCAATTTCAGGTTGAAGCTTGTTAAGCAAATCTTCTTCATTTTCAAAACTGATTTGTTCCGGTCTTGTTAATAAAGAAATTGAGAATTGTAATTTTTCAAACTCATTTGCTTGAACGGGGGTAAAGCGAGGGTCTTTAAACGCTGCGTTAATTGCATTTTGACAAACATCGACAACGAGCGGTTGATGAGGAACAATTGAACCGATACAGCCTCTTAATATTCCGCCTTCTAAAATGGTTACAAACGAAGCGAGTCTTGTTTCCAAAGCTCTCGGACAATTTTCAACTTTTAAATTCAAATTATCCAATTTCGATTTTATACTCAAAACAGCAAGTTTTCTGATAATTTCTTGAAAATGAGTTCTTAAGAAGTTTATTTTTTCATCTTCCGCAAGGAACCAAGAACCGTATCCGACAACACTTGTAGCATCTTTGGTTTTTTCCGAAGAATCCGTAATACCGACTCTAATCATTGAAAATTTTCTTGAATGAGCAAATTCCACTAAACCGCCGACAGCCTTATATCCGCAAGCTTGTTCGGGTAATAAATTTTCATACATGTTATTTTCAATCATATCTGCAGTCACAAAATCCACTCTTTGAGCTTCTGATTTCGGACGGAAATGACTTAAATCCGAAGAAATAACAAAACCTATTCTTTCATTATCCCAATATTTATTTATAATTTCGCAAATTTTGCTTTGAGAAGCACCGCCGACTAATATCGGTACAATTTTTACATTTTCATAATTAGATTTTATAAACGGCAGTTGAACTTCAACGGAATGTTCGTTTAAGAAGGCATCATCATTTTCAACTCCGCCGATTGATTTTATTTCATCGTTAATGACTTTATTAACTTCGAGATTTCCGAGAGGTGTTTCAAATTCATCAGCCGCTGAAAGTGCTATCGTTTCCACAAAAACACGATGAGCGGGAGCAAATATTATAATCGTATCCAAATCTTTTTTTAAAAATTGGTAACCCTTATATGCCAAAGAACCGGAATACGTATAACCGGCATGGGGAACAATTATTGCTCTCGAAAAATAATTACATTCTTTTAAAAGATGTTCGGAATAGACTTTCATCAAGTCTTTGATTTCCTGACTGTCAGCAGGATAGAATTGACCTGCAACTGCTGTTTTTTTTATTAACATGTTTACTCCCTTTGCCAAAGACCACTAAATACGTATATAATTATACTACAAATTTATGAAAAATATTATTGAAGAAAAAAACAAAATAATTTGTGACATCTGTCCGAGAAAATGCACCCTTTCAGCCGGACAGTTCGGTTTTTGCAAAAACCGTTATAACAACGGAAGAGAAATTGTTTCGGAAACATACGGTATTTCATCGGGATTTGCCGTTGATCCCATCGAGAAAAAACCGCTCTATCACTTCTACCCCAAAACAACAGCACTTTCATTCGGGACTTTCGGTTGCAATATGGGCTGTTCATTTTGTCAAAATTATTCTATTTCAAAAACCTCTATAATCCCCGAAAGAGCAATCAAAGCAACTTCCGAACAAATTGTAAATACGGCAATGGCACACAATTGCAAAAGTATCGCATACACTTACAACGATCCGATTGTATCTTTTGAATACACAATAGAAACGGCAAAAACTGCAAAATCACAAGGTATAAAAAATGTTGCCGTAACAGCGGGCTATCTTTCGCCGAAATATCATAAACTTTTCTTTGAAAACATGGATGCCGCAAATATTGACCTCAAAGCCTTCTCGGAAGATTTTTATAAGAAAAATTGCCTCGCTCACCTTTCACCTGTTTTAGATACCATAAAATACGTATGGAAAGAAACGGATACAGAGCTTGAATTAACAACCCTTTTAATACCTGATGAAAATGATGACGAGGAACAACTTAAAAGAGAGTTTGAATGGATTGCGACTAATTTATCAACAGACGTACCAATCCACATTTCCGCCTTTCATCCGACATACAAAATGACAAACAAAGAGCGAACAAGCGTAAAAACAATAATAAAAGCCTACAATATAGCAAAGGAATTTGACTTAAAATATGTTTACAGCGGCAATATTATTGATACAACAACATCGACAACCGTCTGTCCGAAGTGCAAGAATAACTTAATCGAAAGAAACGGATATAGCGTAAAACTACTAACTGACAATCCCTCTGTCTGCCCTAACTGCGGGGAAAAAATCTACGGAAAATTTTAAGATTTTTTGAAAAATATTTTGCTGACTTTTGTACATCTTCATTTTTCAAATATTCAGCAAAACAATACCGATTTCTTTATTTCTTTCGAAAGCAAACAACAAAAATTATATTGTGTTATGATATAGACATATTAAAATTCTTCGAAGTTAAGAAAAAGCGAAATGCAAAAAGAATTAGAAAACATAAAACAGTTAAATCGTAATTTATTAAAACAAAAACTTCTTGCAAAAGATGAAGAACAGCAAGAATTATTTGAGATTGCAAGAAATGTCAGAAACGGCGGAAGATTTGGAAACAAAGTTGAATTTAGAAGTGTAATTGAATTATCAAATATTTGCCGCCAAAAGTGCAGATATTGCAGTATCGGAAGAGATAACTCAAAAACATACAAACTTAGCTATGATGAAATTTCTTCCGTAATAAAAAGGCTTACCGAGCGTGGAAGACGAACCTTTTTGCTCCAATCGGGAGAATCGGTTTCTCAATCTTTTATTGATGAAATAACTCAAGTTTGCAAGGATAGTGTAGATTTATGCCCCGATATTAAAATTATCTTAAATTTAGGAAATTTAGAAGACGAACAATACATTTTGCTGAAAAAAGCGGGAGCAAAAAGATACTTATTAAAATTTGAAACATCTAACTCTGAACTTCACAGATATTGCAGACCGAGTGACAGTTTCGAAAACAGACTTGCACATATCAACAAATTAATTGAATTGGGCTTTCAAACGGGAACAGGAAACATTGTCGGCTTGCCAAAACAGACTGTTGAAGATTTGATAGATGATTTAATTTTAACGACTAAGTTAAATCTTTCGATGGTCAGTGCAAGCAAGTTTATTCCAAACTCTCAGACTGAATTTAGAGATGAACCGATGGGCGACATTAATTTGACATTAAATTACATAGCCTTGCTGAGAATTTTAAATCCGAATTGTTTAATACCATCTACATCATCAATGAAATCAAACGGTATTGACGGTCAGCTGATGGGCTTACTTGCAGGCTGTAACACCGTAACGGTACACGACGGAACCCCAACGGCAAAAGAAGCGGATTTTAACATATATTCAAAAGACAGATTTACACCGCAGGAAGATTATTGCCATAAAATAATTGAACAGGCAAATATGGTTGCTG
>CAZOGS010000148.1:0-3567 GCA_964579375.1 uncultured Muribaculaceae bacterium | reverse complement strand
GAGGTGTCCTGTCATAGGTTCTACCATTACGTCTGAAACATCATCTCCGAATTCTTCAACTCTGTTTGCCGCAACGTTAACAGCTTGTGCACCTGAACGTCCTGCAACACCGCAAACTCTTGCTGCTGCTGAGAACGGAGCTCCGAGCACTCTTGCTACGATATTCGGATTTTTAGTTTCTCCGACAACCTTAGCACCTGCTGTCTTTTCGGGCAAGTTTACAACTTTATCCGTTGCTTTGTTTTTGATTGTTTCAAATTTAACTTTTACATAACCGGGGTGGTTCAAGCCGGGACGTTTAACTTCCATTACACGACCTGTAACTGTTGAACCTACCGCAAATGTTTCGCCTGCAACAGTAACTTCTTTTGTTGTGCTTGCTGTGAACAATTCATCAACATTTGAGTGTTTTGCACTTACTCTGCTGTTCATTTTCATTGCAATTGTTGAATTTGCAAAGTCTTTGCAAACTTGCGGAGCATTAGCGTCAACGGACAATTTTCCTGATGCCAAATATGTTTTCAAAGCACTTACAAGATATGCAACTTGTTCTTTTGTAAGATATTCATCTTCAATAACTTTCTTTTGATCGGGAACTTCCGCAAGCAAGCCTGAGCCTACTGTTTCTTTTGCGGCATTTACTGCCCAAAGAGGAATGTATTGAATTTCTTGGTTGTTAAGTACAACGCTAACGCCGTTTGTATTTACATCAACGATTTGTGCAATTGTTGCAAATACTTCCGCTTTTGTAACTCTTTGATCGGGTCTGAATTTATTATCGGGGTAACCAATCATCAAACCTGTATCTTGAGCTGTTTCAATCCATGATTCTGCCCAATATTCTTTTGTTACGTCCGTGTATGCTTTTTTAACGGAAACTTGTCTGCCTGAAGCAAAGCTTTCTGCCAAAATTACAGCCAATTCAGAACGAAGAACGGGCATCTTTGTATCCCAATCACCGCAATTGTATTGAGCTTTTTTTACGGTATCCAAAACGTCGGAAGCCATTGTGTCAATCAAAACATTTGATTTTCCTGCAACTGCAGTTTTTGTTGTTTGTGCAACTTCGCCGCCTACTACATAGTTAGCTTTTGTTGTAGCGTATGAATTTGCTTGTGAACCAAACAATGTCGGGTGAGCATATGTTTCAATTTGAGTATCTGCCGCATTTGCAACGAGAGAAACACTACCCGTGATAACTGCTGCCGTTAATAACTTTTTAAAGTTGTTCATCTTTATTTATCTCCTATACTATTCGATAATTTTCCTTGTCAATTATCCTCTAAATCAGCAAAATAGTCAACAAAAATTTACAATTGGTGTTTTTGCCTCAATTTATTGTAAAATCTGCATAAAAGCCTGATTTCTTTATTTCTGTTACACCTGTTTTTCTCCTCCGTTTGATGTATTTTTGTTTTTCTGAAAAAATTCGGCAATTTGAATTATAATATTTTTGGAAAGGTTTAAATGTGATTAGGCGGTTTTGCAAATTTATTTTAATAATTTTTTGTCTTTATCTCGGTTTTTGGCTTGTTAAAAACCTCGATTTTGATTCTGTTTTCACAAAAACCGGTGCACAGTTGAGATATGAATTTTCTTTCAGAAATATGGAACAATGTTTGATTAGACTTGACGAAATTATAAAAAACAAATTAAACGACCATGACTGATTATTTTGTATTAAAATCATAATATGGCAAGAATTAAACAACTTTCTGTAAATTTAATAAACCAAATTGCGGCGGGAGAAGTCATCGAAAGACCCTCTTCCGTTGTAAAAGAGCTTGTTGAAAACTCCATTGATGCGGGAAGCTCAAAGATTGAAATATCCGTATCAAACGAGTGCAGAAACATCCGAATTGCCGATAACGGTTGTGGTATCCATCCTGACGATGTATATGTTGCTTTTGCAAAACACGCAACGAGCAAAATTTCCGACGAAAAAGACCTTTGGAACATACAAACTCTCGGTTTTCGTGGTGAAGCCCTCGCCAGTATTTGTTCCATCGCAAAAGTTACCTGTATATCGAGAACGAAAGATTTTGACTACGGTGTAAAAATTATTGCCGAAAATTCCGAAGTTTCCAAAACCGAAACAGGTTGTGCGTTAGGCACGATTATGGAAATTGAAAATATTTTTTCGTTGCAACCCGCAAGACTTAAATTCTTAAAATCAGACAAGACGGAGTTTTCATACATTCAAGAAGTAATAACTTCTGCGGCACTTGCAAATCCGAAAATCGCTTTTACTTTATTCCACAATGGTTCAAAAGTACTGCAAACACGGGGAAATTCAACTCTTTTAGAGCGAATTGAGGATGTTTATTCTCTTGATTTATCAAAAAATCTCAGAGAGCTTGATAAAGTTGACAAAAAAGCCGATATAACTATCTCCGGCTACGTGTCAGAACCGTCATACACACGTTCAAGCAAAAAATCCGTAAGAATATATGTCAACAACCGCCCCGTGAAATGCCCCGTTGTTTTAAAAGCGATAGATATGGCTTACAAAAATCTTTTGCCTAACGGAAAATACCCGTTTGTAATTTTGAACATTGAAATAAATCCTCACGATATCGACGTTAACGCACATCCGACAAAACGTGAAATACGTTGGAGAGAGCCGAATTTAATTTTTAATTTTGTAATATCGGCAATTGACAAGGCTTTATCCTCAAATACGTATCAGCAGTATTCTCAACCTGCAAGTACAAATGTTTTGCCGTTCAATAAATCCGAACAAACAATCGAAAATGATGACAGTTATTATATTTCGGAAACAAAAATGCCTTCTTTTTCAACGATAAACCCGAAAACAATAACTACTATTTCCGAACAACAACCTTTACTTGCACCTACAACTTTTCAAGTACAACAACAAAATGAAAACGATTTTAGGATTATCGGACAATTTAAAGACACTTATATTTTAATTGAAACCCAATCGGGGCTTGAGATTGTCGACCAACATATTGCGGACGAACGATATCTTTTTGAAAAATTAAAATCTCAAAAAGAGATTAATTCTCAAATGCTTTTGGTCAGCGAAATTGTTGACCTTGAGGCGGAAGAAGTTGCAATTTTACAACAAGCAGAAGGAAACTTAAACCGTTTCGGATATGAAATTGAAGTCGTTTCTTCAACCCAAATTAAATTCAAAAGAGTTCCTCAATTATTATCAAGAATTAGCCAAAAAGAGCTTGCCTCCGAACTTTTGGCAAACATAAACGGTTCACTTGACGGACTTGAGGAAAAAATCCTTGTGACAACATCCTGCAAAGCGGCAGTAAAAGCAGGCGAAAAGCTTTCAATATGGCAGGCTGAAGAGTTAATAAAACGATGGAAAACGACAAAAAACCCCGAAGTTTGCCCGCACGGCAGACCGATTTGTCACTTTTTACCGACATCGGAAGTTGCAAAGTTTTTTGCCCGTCAAAATAAAGACTAAGCCATTTTTTCAAAAATATGCTAAAATTATTCTATAATTTGAAGTAATGGAGAAATTTATGACTGAACAAGAATATTATTATATTGACGGAGAATTTGTAAAAGCACAAGATGCGGTAA
>CAZOGS010000147.1:0-3613 GCA_964579375.1 uncultured Muribaculaceae bacterium | reverse complement strand
AAGTCTTGTACCTGCTCCGCCTGCTAAAATTATACCTTTCATAAAAATCCTTCCTGTAGAGTGTATGTTTTTAATTTTATCATAAAAATTAAAAAATTTTTACCCCATTGAAATTCCTGCACAAAGGTTTATGGATTGCCCCGTTAAACCTTTTGCCTCAGGGCTTGCAAGATATTTTGCAAGTTCGGCTATTTCAATCGGTTCAATGTATCTCCTTTGCGGGATTGTTTCCATTAATTCTTTTTCTTCAAATGTCATATTTTCCCCGTGAATAAGCGATGTATCAACCCATCCGGGGTGAATTGTATTGACGGTAATTCCGTATTCCGCAACCTCTAAAGCAAGAGCTTTTGAAAAGCCGACAAAAGATGATTTCGTCATAGAATAGAGCGTGGCATAAGCTTCTCCGACAATCCCCGAGATTGAGCCGATGTTTATAATCCTGCCGAATTTATTCTTTTTCATATCCGGAATAACAAGCCTTGCAAGCTTATATGGTGCAATCATGTTTAATTTTACAAGATTTTCAATATCTTCATCGGTCGTTTTCTCGATTTCCGCACAAACGTATCCGCCCGCATCGTTAATTAATACGTCAATATTGCCTAAAACCTTTTTTGCTTCCTGATAAAGGAACAAGCAATCTTTTGTTAAATCACAAGCGTAAAAGCCTTTTATGTTCGGTATTTCAGCCAAATTTTCAAGAGCTTTTTTTGTTCTTGCGGTTACAAAAACATTGAAATTATTTTCGGCAAAATGTTTTGCAAGAACGTAACCAATTCCTTTGGAAGCCCCTGTTATTAAGACGTTATTTGTCATTTTCCTCTTCACCGTAATACATTGTTGCAATTAATTGGTACATTGCCTCTCTGAATTTTTCAATGATAATTTGTTGGTGTTCGGAATCGAGTGATTTTAATACTTCCAAACAGGAATGAAGGTCATAATTTTCGTCATACCAACGATTATACCCTGGAGGTACATTTTTGATTAAAGACTGCAAAGCACCGTCAGCACTAATCTTTTCATCTTCCATCATTGTTTGGATAAAATCTTGTGCCAAAAGAGAAACGGTTTCTTTGTCCAAACGTTCGAGTGCACTCATAAATTCTTTTATAACGGGGTCTTTGTCATACCAGCGTAAATACTCTGCCATATCTACCTACCCCGGAGGCCAAAGCAACGGTCTGCCCGAAAGAATGTGGATGTGAAGGTGAAAAACGCTCTGCCCTGCTTCTTTTCCGGTATTGATAACAGTTCTGAAATCTGTAATGTTTTTTTCTTTTACAATTTTTTGAACGGCATCAAACAAATGTTTCATCATTTCTAAATCTTCAACGTCTTTAACGGATGCAACGTGTTTTTTGGGGATAACCAAAATATGCACGGGAGCTTGCGGTTCCAAGTCGTTGAAAGCGATAACCTCGTCATTTTCAAAAACAGGGTTTGTCGGAATTTCGTGATTTGCGATTTTACAAAAAATACAATCTGTCATAATTTTCACCTACCCGATTATATATTATTTTGACAAAAGTGGCAATGAGTTTGAGAAAATATCATTTTTTTGATATAAAACAAGTATGGCTATAAATTACGAAACAGATACAATAAGTGCAATTGCAACCCCGTTCGGAACGGGTGCTATCGGCATAATCAGAATGTCGGGCGGAAAATCTTTTGAAATTTGTGAAAAGATTTTTTCAAAAAAACTTGTTCCAATGAAAATTATGTACGGTCAAATCCGTGATGAAGGTGAAATGATTGATGAAGCGGTCGTTTTGCCCTATAAAGCTCCGACCGGATATACGGGTGAAGATGCTGTGGAAATTCAATGCCACGGCGGGATTAATATTATTAAGAAAATTTTGCAATTGACCTATAAATACGGTGCAAGACCTGCCGAAAAAGGCGAATTTACAAAAAGAGCTTTTTTGAACGGAAAAATGGATTTGTCAAAAGCTGAAGCGGTTGCCGATGTAATTCACGCAAAAACAATGAAATTTGCGGTGAAAAGTGCCTCAAATCTTTCCGGAAAATTATCTCAAAAAATCTCCGAAATTTATCAAATGCTTTTTGATATCCTGTCGAAAATTGTTGCGGCGGTTGATTTCCCCGAGGACGTTGCCGAACCCGAATACTCTTTTCTTGAAGAAAAAATTCAAGCCGTAATTGCCGAAATTAAGAAAGTGTCGGCTTTTTCAAAAAGTTCGGATGTTTTAAGACAAGGTGTGAAAGTCGCAATTGCGGGCAAGCCGAATGTCGGCAAATCCTCTTTGTTCAACGCTTTGCTTAATTTTGAACGAGCAATCGTAACCGATACGGCAGGTACAACAAGAGATGCCATACGAGAAATGCTCGATATTGACGGTATCCCTGTAACCATTATCGATACGGCGGGTTTGCGTGACGAAAAAGAAGCCGACAAAATCGAAAAAATCGGTATGGATTTTACAAAAAAATGTATCGATGAGTCTGATGCCGTTTTGTTCCTCTTTGACTCGCAAACGGGCATGACGGACGTTGATATGGAAATTTTTAAACTCACAAACACAAAACCTTGCCTCAAAATCGCCACAAAATTTGACCTTTCGGGCAAAAAATTTGATGATTGCATAAATATTTCATCTGCCACGGGCGAAAATATCGATAATTTGAAAGAAGAAATAAAAAATCTTGTCTGCTCAAATCTTGAGGAAGAAACGGAATTTATTACGAACGAACGTCAGCAAAACTGCCTCGATAAGGCTTTAATCTCCTGCGAAGCCGCACTTGACGGAATTAAAAGAGAAGAATTGCAGGATTTAATCTCGATTGATGTAAAAACGGCACTTCTTCAGTTAGGTGAAATCCGTGGAGAGGTCGTTACCGACGATATTTTGAACAATATTTTTGAACATTTTTGTATCGGAAAATAATTTTCATAGGAGAACAACGATGCCTGAAAAATTTTCAAATACCTATTCATTAATGTTTGGTGATATGGATGTTAATTATCACATGACGAAAATGGCTGCAGCAAGGTATTTTCAGGAAACTTTTGCAAGATATTGTGCAAAGCATAACCTTGCGGCTTTCGATGTTTTGAAAGACGGTATAATCTGGGTCGTTTCCGATTTGCACGTGAAAATTACGGACAGATTACCGATGTGGAGTGAGGAATTTGTCGTTTCCGTTTGGATTTCCGAAGCTACAAAAATGCGTACTTACGTAGATTTTGAAATAAAATGCCACGATAAAACGGTTGCAATTGGCGAAAGTTGCTTTTATTTATTGGACGAAAAATCCCGCCGTCCATTGAAATCATCTGATATTGTCAGTGTTTTCGGTGTAGTGGACGAAAAAGTCTTTGGCGAACATTCAAAACAAACTTATGAAATTAAAGGCGAAAAAATTGCTGAAAAAATTCACGAAGTCACCGTTCGGGACTTGGATTTTAATTTGCACGTGAACAACCTTTCTTATATCGGAATTTCCTTTGAAACCGCACCTACAGACTTTTTGGAACACAATGAAGTGACTTCTTACAGCATAAAATTTTTGAAAGAAACACACCTCGGTGACAAGCTCGGTTGTGAACTATACCTTGAAAATGATAAAATAATCAGCAGAATTT
>CAZOGS010000146.1:0-3623 GCA_964579375.1 uncultured Muribaculaceae bacterium | reverse complement strand
AAAACGAGATTAAATAAAAATGAATAAACTTTGTAACAATTTTTGTCATCGAATTTCGTAACATATACAAGAATGACCGTAAAAAAATGGATTACTTCGTCGTTGCACTCCTCGTAATGACAGGGAATGTAGTAAACAATGAAAATTTTCGTTGTACAGAGGACTTTTCAGCAACATTGATATGGTTAATCGCAGATTTACCACATCTTACAAAACTTTTTCTAAAAACGGTAAAGGTCGGTATATATCCGACCTTTATTGCTATTTACCTAAAAATTCCTGACGGGGAGTATTCATCGACTCTTCTTTTATTTTTAAAGCTCCGTTGACATCTCCGATAATGAAGTGAGCCGCAAAACTTCCGCCGGGTGACGGATTTCTTGTTGCCGTAACTTTAAAATCGTTCCCGTAAGGTGTGATTTTAACATTTGAATAATTGTTCTTGTATCTCATTGCTTTTCCCAAAGCCCGACCTTTTGCCGCTTCAGCAAGATATCGGTCTTTCGGAATAACAACCGATTGAACGGTACCGTCTTTTTTCTGAACAACTCTGATAATTTTCGGATTAGCCGCATAGTATTTTGTAAAAACATCACTTTCAAAATTATTTGAAGCCGCAACGTAAGCATTAAAGAATGTTCTGACCTGCTCCGTCGTTGCTGCATTTGCGACACTCACACTCATAAATATTGCGGTTAACAGTACTAATAATTTTTTCATTGGAACTCCTTTCGTTATTCCATAAAATAGGGTGGCAAAATAACTTTTACCACCCCCAAATTATCTATTCTTCGATTGAAAAATCAGGTGCTCCGAACATACCCTCGATTTCTTCAAGGATTGCAGAAGGCTTACGAACATTGTTCTTTTGTGCCGCACGTTTTTGAGCTTCCATATCTTTTTCTTCCGATGCGTGAGTAAGATGATAGAAACCTGTACCTGCAGGTATCAAACGACCAATGATAACGTTTTCCTTCAAGCCTCTGAGCATATCTTTCTTGCCGTCTACCGCAACTTCCGTCAAAATTCTTGTTGTTTCTTGGAAAGATGCCGCAGAGATAAAGCTTTCCGTGTTCAAAGATGCTTTTGTAATACCTAACAACACTGATTCAAATGCTGCCGGTGTTCCGCCTGCTTCTTCAACAGCTTTATTTTCAGCTTCAATTTCCTTAAGCTCAAGAAATTCTCCGGGAAGAAGTTTCGTATCGCCTGATTCAAGAACTTTAACCTTCTTAGTCATTTGTCTTACGATAACTTCTACGTGTTTATCGGCAATTTCTACGCCTTGTGAACGGTAAACTCTTTGAACTTCGTCAACTAAGTATTGTTGAGCAGCTTCGATACCGTTCAATCTGATGATATCGTGCGGGTTCATAGGACCGCCCGTCAAAGCTTGACCGACGTGAATGTCTTGTCCGTTGTTTACAACGATTGTTGAATCAATCGGATATTTAATTTCATGTCTGCCTGTATCATTAACGATGTACAAGGACGGAACTTCGTCTTCGACAACAATTTCCGCTTTACCTTCAATTTCTGATACGATTGCGGAATCTTTCGGTTTTCTTGCTTCCAAAAGTTCTTCAACCCTCGGCAAACCTTGAACGATATCGCCTGTCTTTTGTCTTTCAAATACCAATGTTGCAAGCATATCACCACGGAGTACCAAAGCACCGTTTCCGATTTGTAACATTGTACCGGGGCTAATCAAATAAGGACGACCTTTTCTGATTTTAACACCGCCTTTTTCGACTCCGACAACCAAACCTGAAACATTTGTTGTTTCTCCGTCTTCACCGATAACGGCATCCATCTTAACAAATTGTCCTTTTTTTACGGTTGCTTTTTTAACGGGAACTGTAGTTTCAAAACTATCAGAAACCAAAAGCAAACGTCTGACGTCTTCACTGCCGGCATTTAAGCTTACAACACCGTCTTTAATTGCAAGAACTCTCGTTTTTGCAACAGGTGTTTTAGAATCAATAATTTGACCGTTTTCAACAAGCAATTCTGTTTGCATTGATTGCATCATCTTTGCTTGTCCTTCCATTTCACGTCTGATAATCAACGTTTCAAGAACAACAACCTTAAGATTATTATTCTTATCAAGCTCTACCATACCTTTTAAGTGACCGAGATAGCCTTGCATTTGCAATACTAAACTTGTCTTGGTAAGAGCTGCACCGTCGTAGTTACGAACTCTTTGACCGTCTTTATATTGAAGTTGTGTAACAGGAACAATATCGATTGATTCGTCTGTTGAATCAAATTTAATCGAAACTTCTTTCGGATTAATTTGGAATTTTTGAACAGGACGTACCAAAATTTGAACAGGCTTATTAGACATTGTTTCTTCATCGAGAGTAAGCTCAACATCTTCTGCCGTATCATCCAAATCGATACTGTCGTTTTCAGAATCCATAATTGTTACGATAGACAATTCTTTTGCCTTAATTTTCGGAGCAATTACGGTACCTGCTTCAACGAGCTCTCCTTCATCAACTTTCAAATCATTGATGCTTGAAAGAGTATAAATTTCGCCCGGAGTAATAACAACTTCATGAATACAATCATTAAATTCTCTGATTTCAACAATACCGTCGATATTCGTGTACAAGTCTTTAACAACTTCCGTACCCGCCGTAACGTATGTACCTGTTTCAACCATTTTCAATGATGAATCTTTTCCTGCCAATTGGTGAATTTCATCAGGAATAAAGATTACTTCACCGGGTTTTGTAATGATTTGATTTTCATCAACTTCAATACCGTTATATCTGATTTCACCGCTTGATGAAACTGTATGTTCGTCATCAACAAGTTCTGCAATAATCATACCGTTTTCAACAACCGTATCAATCGGAGATTTAACGATATATTTTTCACCTGTTTCTTCAACAGTCCAAATTTGTTCTTTCTTAGTTGATTCAAATGTAGCGTTTGCAGGAAGAATTGACGCAATTACAATTGTTAATTCCTTACCGGAAACAATCTTCTTGATTTTCTTTCCTTCAAACTTAACTTCTTCAACTTTGAGTGAATCGTTAACACGAACTTCACCGCCGTGTTCAGAGGCAATGTTGATTTCTGCCAATTTTTCGCCTGTTGTGATTTTTTGTTTATCTTCAACAAGGATTTTTGAACCGCCGGGAAGGTTATAAACGTCACCGCCCAATACCCAAATGATACCGTTTTTGTTTGCAGTTCTTGATACGTTGCCTTGTCTGTCTTTCTTTTCGTCAGCAACAAAGTCTTCAAACTTAATTTCACCTGAAAGATCAGATGTAATATCTTTTGTAGCCTTTTCTGTCAAACGGTTACTGTCAACGGCACTTTGAGGAGCATATTCGGCAAGAAGTTGACCTTTTTTAACCACATCGCCTTTTTTAACCATCAATTTTGAGTGTCCGGGGATATGATATTTATAAGTTCTTTTTGCTGTTTTAAGCTCGATATCACCTTCGGTAATTGTTACGACAACTTCATCACCGTGTCTTGTTCTTTCGTTTTTCGTTTTAATATCCGAAATAATTTCACCGTCGTCACTTGCTTCAACATGCTTCATAGCACCTTTTACCGCAACGGCACCGCCGGTGTGGAAGGTTCTCATTGTAAGCTGTGTA
>CAZOGS010000145.1:0-3768 GCA_964579375.1 uncultured Muribaculaceae bacterium | reverse complement strand
CCTGCACCTTCCGTACCTTTTTGGTGAGCCGCAACCCCTCTTACCTTCATCTGAATTGCATCAGTTCTTGTTTCAAGAGGCATCGGGTTTTTCATCTGTCCGCCAAATGAAACTTGCAATGCACTTCCGAATTTTTCTGTCGTAATTACAGGTTTATCCTGAGTTTTACTGAATGAAACAGAATCTTGAACAGCCTTAAAATTCAAATAGGAAGGTTTAACTTCATTCGATTTTTTAAGCTGCGAAAGATATATGCCATTCAAGCCGTTACCGTTGATTTGTGTCATAAATAATCCTTTCAAACACACTCCGCCACACAAACGTGACATGACTATTAAACCTCGAAAATGATTTTTTTGTTAGTAAAAATAAACATGTTATTAAATTGTTACAAATGTTTGTATTATAATTAAATTAAGATACGAAAAACATTGGAGAAAAGATGGAAAATCAAATGGAAATAGGCATTCCGAGGGCATTGTCATTTTATACTTACTACCCTTTTTGGCATGGTTTTTTTGAAGGATTGGGAATAAAAGTTGTTCTTTCAGACCCGACTACAAAAAAAACATTATCGGAAGGAGCGGCTCTTGTAGTTTCCGAAACGTGTTTGCCCATAAAAGTTTATGCGGGACACATTTTAAATTTGATTGAAAAAGGAGTCAAAAAAATATTTGTTCCTTCTATCCAATCTATTGCTCCGAAAATTTATAACTGCTCAAAAATCAGAGGATTGCCCGATATTATCAGAAATGTAATTAAGGCTGATTTTGAAATGATTGAGGCAACTTATGACAAGTCCGCACCTCATCAAGGTTTGTATGATTTTTTGAAGGAAGCGGCAGCACAGTTCGGAATAACGGATATCGAAAAAATTAAAAAAGCCGCAAGAAACGGTCAAAAAATTTCCAACAATTTCAGACTTATGTCAAACATGGGAGTTCCTTACGATAAAGCTCTTGAAAATGCTTTGAACCACAAGGTTTTAATTCCTTCCGAAAAAAAATCTTATCCCATTACGGTTGCGGTTATTGCTCACGGGTACAATTTGTACGACAATCAAGTCAGTATGCGTATTTTAGACAAACTTGAAACAATGAATGTCGGAAGCCGAACCGCCGAACAATTGACGGAACAACAAATGAAAAACGGTATTCTCTCTATGGGATACAAACTTTATTGGGCAAATGAGCTTGAAATAACGGGAGCTTCATCTCATTACATACAAAGCAACGAAGTCGACGGAATTATCATCATAAACGCTTTCGGTTGCGGACCGGATTCTTTAATGGTTGAAAGAATTTCAAGATTTGCAAAACAAAAAGGAAAAGCATTCTTAAATCTTTCCATCGACGAACAAACGGGGGAAGCAGGCTTTATTACCCGTATTGAGGCATTTACCGATATGCTTTTGAGAAAGAAAAAATTCCAACAAAAAGAAACATCTGATGTTGACCATACAGACGGAACAATTTCAGCGGAAATTATGGCGGGACTTAAAGATACCCTGTAATTTTACGGTTTTTGTCAAATCAAAATTTTTTAAAAGACGAATTGAAAAGTTCGTCTTTTTTACATAAAAAAAACTACCGCCGAACTGACGGTAGTTTCGATTAAAGATTTTATTATGATTAAACTTCTTTAACCAATTCAAACAATAACTTTTTGAAGTCTTCTTTAATTCTGTTTGCAGTTTCCGTAACTTCAGCATGAGAAAGCGGTTGGTCAAGAATACCGCAAGCATAGTTTGTAAGACAGCTAATACCCAAAACGTTGATACCGCACCAATTTGCGATGATTGCTTCGGGAACTGTTGACATACCGACAGCATCAGCACCCAAACTTCTTTGCATTTTTACTTCAGCGGGTGTTTCGTACGTCGGGCCTGTCATTGCACAGTAAACACCTTCTTTAAGGTCGATACCCAATTTCTTACCGACTTCTTTAGCTTTTGCTCTCAAAGCTTTTGTATAAACATCACTTTGGTCAGGGAAACGAGGTCCCAAATCATCATCATTAGCACCGATAAGGGGATTTGTTCCCATCATGTTAATGTGATCTGCAATCAACATCAAATCGCCGGGGGCAAAATCGGTGTGGACCAAGCCTGCAGCATTTGTTACGATTAAGTTTTGAACACCCAATTTTTTCATAACTTTAATAGGGTAAGTAACGGTTTGCATTGAATGACCTTCATAGAAATGGAAACGTCCTTGCATCATAACAACAGGTTTTCCCGCAACTTCCGCAAAACACAAAAGACCTTTGTGTCCGACAACTTTCGACGGTGCAAATCCCGGAATATCTCCGTAAGGAATTTTAATTCCTTCGTATTCATCCGCAAACTCACCGAGTCCCGAACCTAAAATAATACCTGTTACAGGTTTGAAATTGTTTGTTTTTTCGTTGATGTAATCAACTGCTGCATTGTTCATAATTTCTCCTTTACTTAACGAAGTTAAAAAACACTATGGCACAAACTCCGACTATCCAACAATAATAAGAAAAACACTTCATTGAATATTTATTCAAGAACTGCATGAAATATTTTACACAAAAATAACCGACAAGCATAGATACAAAAAATCCAACGCCGATAGCAGCCCAATTAAAGCCTGCTATTTCGGTACTTTCGAGCTTTAAAATCGGATAAAAAATTGATGAGCCTAAAATTATCAATATTGATAACAAAAATGAGTATTTTGCCGCCGTTACACGGTTTAAGCCCGCAAATAATCCCATTGCAATCGTCATGCCCGATCTTGATAAACCGGGGCATGCCGCAATACCTTGTGAAATACCGATTAAAAGAGCCTGTTTTAAGGTTATATTTGTACATTCAGTGTTATTTTGCGTTTTTTTTGAAATTTCTTCCGAAGCAAAAAGCACAAATCCCGTCACAATAAGAAATCCGCCGACAATCGCAGGCGAAGAAACCATTTTTGCACAAAATTCATTCAAAGGATATGCAATTATGACGGTAAAAAATGTTGCCAACACAAGATATATCGGCATTTTTGCTTCCAAAGACGAAAAATCTTTTGTTTTGCAAGCTGTACAAAAAGCCTTACACATATCAAAAATGTCTTTTCTAAAATAAAAGACGACAGCAATCAACGTACCCAAATGAAGAATAATGTCCGTGAAAATTTCTTCACTGCCAGCGTGCAAAAATTCAGCCCCTGAAATCAATTTATATAAACTCGATGTAAGAACGAGGTGTCCCGAACTTGATACGGGCAAAAACTCCGTCAATCCTTGAATAAAGCCTAAAATTATTGCATGTAAAAAAGTCATTATTTCTCTGTCCTATAATATTTTGCACAAGAGGTCGGAGTTTCCCAAACTGCTGAAAAATACATACAGTCAAACGTTTTTGCCATTTCATCAAAAATAAATTTTGCAATCATTTCACTGCTCGGACTTTCCCCTTTAAAATATTCCGTATCATTCAAATCTTTATGATCTATCAAATCCAAAACACGATTTAATTCACGTTTTAAAGCTTTAAAATCCACCAAAATATTTGCCTTATCAAGGTTTTCACCTCGCACTGCGACAACGACTTTCCAATTATGACCGTGTTGATTTTCGCACTTGCCCTCATAATTGAGCAAATGATGTGCCGCTGAAAACATACTTTCTGCTTGAATTTCGAACATCTTATGCTATCTTTTCCAATTGTTCAATCAATACCGCATTTGCATCGGCAAAATCCTTGCCACGAGCAATTATAGCCTGTCTTAAAATCTTCGGCAAATTCATCGC
>CAZOGS010000144.1:0-3810 GCA_964579375.1 uncultured Muribaculaceae bacterium | reverse complement strand
ACAACTGAATAACTTTAAATCGGGACGTAGCGCACTCGGCGAGTGAAACGGAGCCGAACTCCAATTTGAACCAAGCTGCGTGAAGCCCCGAAAGACAACTGAATAACTTTAAATCGGGACGTAGCGCAGCTTGGTAGCGCACTACCTTGGGGTGGTAGGGGTCGCAGGTTCAAATCCTGTCGTTCCGATTTTTTTTGTGTGTTTTTTAATTTCAATCGACTTCAAATTCTGAATATTTTTAGTGCGATAAATCGGCAAAAATTCATTAATAAAATCGATTTACAAAAAGAGAATATATATTATATATAGAAGTATGTTAAATTCATTGAAAGCGGAAAAATACATCAAAGAGTCTTTGATAAACGGAAAAGTTTGTCGTTTTAACAAAGAAGAAATAAACATATATATTCAGCCCATTTCGGCACAAATTCCCAATTTTCAAAAGGAAGATTATTATTTAACAATCAGAAAAGCTGTAAACATTTGGAATAATTTTGCACCTGTTAATTTCAAAATCACGAAAAGTCCATATAACGCAGACATCACCATTAATTGGACAAAAGTCGGAATAAAATACGAAGGAATGTGCAAATTTCCGAGCATCATTGCTTCTCAAATAAAAAAAGTAACAATTGAAATCGGTCTGCCGAACGCAAATTCACCCAAAATCATCAATAATGACACTATTTTGCATACCGTATTACACGAGTTGGGACATGCAATGGGTTTGGGACACGGTGTTGACGAAAACGACCTTATGTATGTTCCTCACAAAAAAACACTCAATAAACCAAGCGAAAACGATATATACGTTTTGCAAACGCTTTATAAAAACCCCGTCGGCACAACATATGACAAAATACAAAAATAAAAAGCGAACTTAAAAAGTTCGCTTTCTTTTTACCATACATTCACTAACACTATGCGGCTAAGGCTTCCGTGTCACTTTTCGGAAGAGAAATTGAGCCGGAACCAATTTCATCAATTACACCTTGAAGCATATCGTCGAAGGCTTGTTTTTCCTCATTTATAAACTGTTTTGCATTTATATTATTCAGTTGTACTTTATTACCGTTTTTATCTGTCAATGTATAAACCGAAACACTGCCTGTTTGTTCGGCATCCGCAACGTATTTTGTTTCAACCGAGTCAACACTGACTTTCAAGCCCATACCTTGACAAGCACTTCTGATAGAGTCGGCATCTTGCAGGTCAGTAGTCCTAAAGAGCTTCATTGCTTTTTGTTGAACAGAAACTCCCGAACTGTCAAAACCGTCAATGTTCTTTATTTGATCGGGATGAAAGACGTCCATCTTGTTCAATCTTTGCATAACATCTTGGGCTATGCCGTTCGGAAATACTTTCTTTTGAACGCTTGTTAATAAATTTCCTGTTGAATAATTTGACATCTTTTATCTCTCTCTTATTTTTCTCTCTACACATATATAAAGTATATACTCATAAAAAAATTGCCTTTTTATTTTACTTTTATTAAGTTTTGTAAACATGCTCAAACATGGACGGAACATGGGTTTCGAAGATTTTTGTATTCCCCAAAAAAGAAGAGCGTTTTCGTTTCTTAACAAAGTTTACAATTCGGTATTAAATTTGAATGAAGGATTGTTTTTAGTGAATGCATGCCGGAAAATATATTAATTTTTGTTACAAAATAAAATACCCCGACAGGACGATTTTAGGCAATTTCTAAAAAGGCTGTATTTACGATGGTTTCGAGGAATTTTACCCGTCCAAAATAATTATTACAAATTCTTAACAAAACCATAAAATAAAGACAATTTAGTTTGTTTTTGGTATTTTAGAACAAAGGTAAGATGTGAAGGTTCGGAGTTTTTATAAATGAAGATTAATACTATTTCTCAGGTAAGTTTCGGTAACGCGCTTTCGACACGTCAAGAACAAGACCAGAAAGCATTAATTAAAGAAGTAAGACATGCCTTAGGACATGATGATGCAATATCAGTCGGCAAAATATATGCAGCAGGAAACCCGTCAGCAGAAGGACAAGACACAGGTGTCGGCAAAATAAACTCAAAAGAAACCGTCAGAATGTGTGAATTATTGCAAGTTTATGCAGGTGCAAACGCAATTAAGAGCTTTCCGGCAGGACAATTAGGCTCAAGATTTGCATATACAGACAAAGGTTATTACGGTTCATATCAACGTTCCGCAATGACATTAGGTGAAGATAACATCAATTTATTCAATCTTACAAAACCGGAATACGGCTCAATTCTTCCAGAAGCGGAAGCAAAGAAAATGGTTGACAGACACAACGCAAACAATGTCGGTCAAAATAAAATAGATTACGCAAACGAATTAAACAGACAAGACCCCGAAAACTATCCAATTAATGAACCTTTGAAGGTTGCTTTTAAAAACTTCAAAGAAATGGAAGCAACTCCCGAACTTCAACAATTAAGAAACGAATTTGATGCTTACAAAGTTCAAAAAGAACCCGTTGATATTGACGATATTCAAACGAGAGCGGCTCTTTTCCCGACATTGAGAAAAGAAAACAAACTTGATTTCTTCAAAGGTTTTGACAAAGATCCCGAAGTAAGAGCACAAAAGATGCCCGAATTTGAACAAATGAAAAAAGACCATGCAGAAGAAATCGAATTTTTCAAGTTCAAGCAATTTATCGCAGAGAAAGAAGTTGCTGCGGCTAAGAAAGAATTGAATGACAAGGGAATGGATTTGTTTGTCGATATGGCAATCGGATTTTCTTGGGCTGAAGAATGTATGTATCCGGACGCTTTTCTTGACGGAAACAACGGAAACAAGGCATCATTAGGATGGGGACTTCCTGTTCTTGACGTTGAAGCCTTGACACAAAAAGATGATTCACCGGCACATAAACTTTTGAAAGATAAAACGGCTCTTAATTTGATGAGAGCGGACGGTATCAGATTTGACGTCGGTTGGTCTTATGCAAAACCGTTATTTGACAAAGGAAACGGAATGCAACACCTTGATGCAACTTCAAAAATCATAAAAATGTTTGAAGATACGGCAACTGAAATCAAAGGTAAAGATTTTGACCAAAGAAAATTGGTTTATGAATTTGATGCAAACTCAACAGATTTCGACTTAATCAAAAACAACAAAGTTCTTCAAGAAATGAAAGGTATGCTTGTTCTTACAATGGTTGAAGAACGAAACGATGCCCAAAATATCGGTTGGAAGAACACAAGATTTTTGAAAGAACAAGTCGGCTTAACCGATGACAAAATGTTAATCGGTACGAATAACCACGACAGAGAAAGCGTTATTGAATGTGCTGAAACACCTCAAATCAGAGAAGAAAACGTCGGTGCGTTGATGAGAGTTTTCGACACTGCAGATTGGACTCTTTTCAAAGACAACAACAACGTTAACGAAAACAACAGAAAGTTCACTTTGGGTAAATTTGCAGAATGTTTTAACGTCAAAAACCAATTCACATTCTACAATGATGTTCTCGGCAGACGTGACAAAATCGACACTCACTGGAAGGCACCCGTTCAAGACGAATACCGTGCAAGACTTGAAAGAAATTACGAAGAAAACTACCACAGAGCTGTTCAAGACGGTTACGGTTTGAACTTGATGGATACTTACAGATTTATTATGGAACGCAAAGGACTTGATAAATCGATGCCAGAATTGTTCAACAAGGTAAAAGCTTACGGCGAATACCTTGCGGAAAAAGGCGGTATTTACACAAGAGAACAAGCCGACGAAATTGAAGCAAAAGAAGGCTACAAGAAAATCGGTTAATCAAATTAATCCAAAATAAGAAAAGACCTC
>CAZOGS010000143.1:0-3918 GCA_964579375.1 uncultured Muribaculaceae bacterium | reverse complement strand
GACCGACGAGGCTCGAACTCGCGACCTTCTGCGTGACAGGCAGACACTCTAACCAGACTGAGCTACGATCCCATTCGCCTGCAAAAAAATCATAATACAAACAAAAAATTTTTGCAACATCTTTTTATCTTTTTATTTTTTTTAACTTTATCAATGTTCTCTTTCTTTTGTTTTAATTGCAAATTTCTATATATTTTTGTATTCTTCCCGGTAATAAAGTTTTATTCTTTTTTGCCCAATCCCATAATTCATCTGTTTTTATAGTTGTTATATTTTCTCCTTTATATTCATCATTTTTCATAGTTGAAAGATATATGTGATAATTTTTAAAATCATTTATACCAATTGTTTCTAAATTGACCTTTGTCTCGCCCGTTTTACACTGTACACAAGCCTTTTTTATTGTTTCGCATTCTTCTTTTTTTATTAGTTCATATTCGATAAATTTTGTTGAAGTTTTGCATGTTGAAGGAATTATAAAATAGTTTTCCTCAACTTGCAAATATAAACCTAACAAATCTTCCAAATCATCATAATGTAATAATTTTTTATAATCCAATTTCAATTTCTGAGTATAATTATTGTCATCATATAAATATTCAAAATAATCAATGTATTTATCTAATCTGTGTTTTTGTATTAAAGTTCTCGTTCTTCGTTGATAAGCATTTATAATTTCTCCCGGAACATAATCAAAGTTTATATCATGCCATTCACAGCGTCTTGTTATACCAATTATTGGTTTATCTTCAACAGTAATACATTCTTCGTCCAATATTTTACCAAGTTTAAAATCTCGAGCATTATTTGCTTGTGTCCAAACAAAATCACCTTTTTCCATTTTTATACATAAATTATTATATGAAGTCATAAAACTTTTTTCATTTTTTCTTTCTTCATAAATTTCGTTTACAGATTTTCGTTCTTCAGAGCCCCATCCGATTGATGCATAATTATGCTTTAAACAATATTTTTGAGCATTATAATCATCATTTTCAATAGTTCCTTTAGTAAATAATTTAAGTATGAAAACGTTAGTCATTTTTTACCTCATAAAAATTAATAGTAAAATCACGTTAACAATTATTTTTATTTTCGCAAAAATTTTTACATCAAAATAAAATTACAAATCTGCCAATTTATCAACTGTTCTCGAAAGGGTGATTTTGACATGTGCATAATTTAAACCGCCTTGCATATATGCCGCATACGGCGGTCTGACAGGTCCATCCGCCGAAAGTTCTATCGTTGAACCCTCAATAAATGTTCCGCCTGCCATAATTAAATTGTCATCATAACCCGGAACTACATCCGGAACAGGTGTTAAATATGACTCTACCGGAGAACATTCCTGTATCGTTTTACAAAATTCTAAAAGCGGTTCTTTCTTCCCAAATTCAACCGTTTGTATCAAATCAGTTCTCACATCATGCGGTTTCGGTGTTGAAATAAAACCGATATCTTCAAAAACCTGAGAGGCAAGAATTGCACCTTTCACCGCTTCCGCAACAATTGAAGGAGCCATAAACAATCCTTGGAACATCAATCTTGATTGATTGAACATTGCTCCGCCCTCACGGCAAATCCCCGGAGCGGTAAGGCTTGCGGCGACTAATTCTACCAATTCGTCTTTACCCGCAACATATCCGCCAGCTTCAACAATTCCCCCACCTGCGTTTTTTATCAAAGAACCTGCTATCAAATCAGCCCCAACATCAGTCGGTTCAAGTTTTTCAACAAATTCTCCGTAACAATTATCAACAAAACATATACAGTTCGGATTTTTGGATTTAACAACTTCTACAATCTTCTTAATTGTTTCTATCGTTAAAGATTTTCTCAGGGAATATCCTCTCGAGCGTTGAATTAAAACCATTGTAGTTGTTTCATCAACCATTTCTTCAAGCTTTTCAAAATCTATATCAACGCCGTTCAAAAGAGGAACTTCGTCATACAAAACGCCGTGTCCCATAAGGGATTGCTTATAATCACCACGTTTTCCGATAACTTCTTCCATCGTATCATACGGCGAACCCGCAACCGACAACAATTTATCACCGTGTCTTAAACAACCGAACAAACAACAGGAAAGAGTGTGCGTTCCTGATACAAAATGCGGTCTTGCCATCGCCTTTTCAGCGTGGAAAACATCTGCAAAAACATTGTCGAGAGCTTCTCTTCCGATGTCATCATGCCCGTATCCCGATACGGTGTAAAAATGTTGCATTCCGATTTGATTTTTTATAAAAGCGTCAAGAACCTTTTCTTGATTAAATTCTTTTATTTCATCCGTAATTCGGAATTGTTCGAAAACTTTTTTTTCGGCTTTTTGGATTATTTCAATTGTACTGTTTTTCATATTAAAATATAATCACAAAAAACGAACAGTTTCAATGAAGATTTTTTGAGGTGTTCTATAAATAAAATATTTGTTGTAGAATAGATAAAAATAAAAGATTTTTGTGGTGGCTAAATGTCAGAAGAAATTGATAACAAGGAAAATGAAAATATAAATCCGGAAGAATACGGGCGAACTTTTTCAAAATTTTTGCAAGATGATGAAGAAGAAAGACGCAACTTATTTAAGCCTATCGGTATAATCGTTGCGATTGGTGCTGTTGCGGCAATTGCGTATGCCGGTTTTACTTTCTTGAACGGAAATAGCGATAAAATAACGGATTTTTTAAAGTTTGATAATCTTTTTTCAAAAAAACAAAAATCGAAATTTGGCGAAAATATTTTCAACAGACGACAAAATATATTGGTTTTGGGCGTTGACTCAAACGGTAAAGATGCTGACCCGTTTGAGGGTACTCGTTCCGATACAATTGTGATTGTCAGTGTTGACCCGAAAGCCAAAAGTGTTAATTTTATATCTGTTCCTCGTGACAGTAAAGTTTATATTGCACACGGAAAAGGTGTTCAAAAAATCAATGCTGCACACGCTTTGGGCGGAATTGAGCTTACAAAAGATACGATTGAAGAAACTTTCGGAATAAAAATCAACAATTATGTAGTATTTAACACGGAAGGCGTTCGGGAAATTGTTGATGCAATCGGAGGGCTTCCCGTTTATGTTGAAAAAGATATGAAATATCACGATTATACTGCGGGATTGCATATTGATTTAAAAAAAGGAACACATATGCTTGACGGCAAGACGGCAGAAGGCTTTTTGCGTTTCAGAAAAGATGCTCTCGGTGATATCGGAAGAACAGCAAGACAACAATGGTTCTTAAGAGCTTTAGCTGACAGATTAAAAGATCCCGAAGTTATACCGAAAATTCCTGCAGCGTTAAAAGTTGTGGATAAATATGTAAAAAGTGATTTAAGTTTATACCAAATGTCGCAATATGCAGCCTTTGCAACATCTTTGGATATGTCAAAGATAGAAACGGCAACGCTTCCGGGAGCACCGAACAAAAGAGGATATATAAGCTATTGGATTTTAGATCCCGATCAATGCGGTGATGTTATAAACAGAATGGTTTACGGCAAAAAACACGTAACCGCTGAAGATGAAAAATTACCTGTTGCAGGAATTATGTATACAGCGGATAACGAAGAAAAAGCGGAAAAAATCAAAGCAGAGCTTGAAGAAGAAGGCTTTACCGTAAACATGTCAAAATACAGACGTTTACCTCATCCGCAAATTCAAGGTCATACAAATTCGATTTCGAGAGATTTCTTGGACAGCCTCAAAAAGACTGTTCCTGAAGTTGAAGATTTTCAATTCGTTTTTGACCCGACAAAAATATATTGCGTAAACAGTGATTTTACAATTATTTTATCTGAATAGGGAGATGCGATGTTACTAAAAGAAATAGAACAAAGACAATCAGTAAGACAATTTTCAGCAAAAAAAATATCGGAAGCTGACATCAGACAAATAGTTGAAGCGGGAAGAATGGCTCCGTC
>CAZOGS010000142.1:0-3932 GCA_964579375.1 uncultured Muribaculaceae bacterium | reverse complement strand
CCAAGAAGCGAAGAATCTTGGAAAATGTATGCGGATTACTAAAGAGATCCTTCGGCAAAAGCCTTAGACTGACAGCAAAACAGCCTCAGGCTAACGGAAAATGAAAGAGTGCCTTAATTTTTTACCTTCAGTATGATGATTTTATTTGTGTTTTAAAAGCAAAAAAAATGTTTGCCGAATTGAAGCAAACATCAAATAAACACGAGGATATTAGAGAGAGAGAGTAAAGCTTGTTTATCGGCTTCGCTATTGGTTTTACGAGCCTTTTGGAATATCCTCTTTACTCTTTTATAAAGTATTTTTCTTTTCAAAAATTGCCTTGTTTTTTTTAAGAAAAAATAAAACCCCATGACGACGGGGTTTTTCATGAATAAAATAATCTTAATAAAACTTAATGTTTTCTTTTGGGTTAGAATTTAATCATTATGTTTTCGAGTTTTTTATCGTTTAAACAAAGATTTACAATTGTGTTTCGTTAAATTCTTTTTGAACACTTCTGATAACGTCATTCATCATGCAATATTCAGAATCGAAAATGGGGTCATTTAATAATTTAACGAAGTCTTCATGTTTCGGATGATTTTTATCGACAATGTTATATTGGTCGAAATTTCTGCACATCCTTGATACATCGCCCCAATCCATTAATTCTCGTAATTGTCCGACAATTTTGAGTTTATTTACGAGTTTTACAAATCCTTTTAAATCTTTGTAATTTACGGAGCTGATGACATAAGCCAAAGAAAAATCACCAATTTTTCCCCGCTTGTGCAAAGAATTCAAATATTCAATATTTTTCATTACCCGTTCAAATTTTCCGCCTCGGACTACCCTTTCATAGGTGGTTTTTGTTGATGCGTGCAAAGATATTGTAATTCTTTCAATTCGGTCTGTAATATTTAATTTTTTCAGATTATATCTTGAGCATAGTTGACCGTTTGTAATGAGTTCAAACTTCAAATCCGGATATGTTTCTGCCGCTTTTTTTATAAAATCCAAACATATAGAACTTGCAAATAATTCACCTTCTCCGTTTAATTGTAAAAGCTCTGCATTTTTAAGCATCGGAATGAATGTTGTATCTACCATTTTTGCAAGCTTTTTTCTTTTTCCTGCGGAAGGTGTTCTGATTTTATCACGACACATGCGACATTTTACATTGCAAGTGTCATCAACACTGAAGTTTACGATTTTAGGATAAGGTGCTTTTTCGGAAACTTCGTCTATATTGATATATTGTTCAGTATCAATTCCTGAGCACATATTAAGGTGACAATTGCTGTACTTTTGCTTCAATATATCTCGTCTGAAATATTTCGCTTTGTTTCCGTTCCAAATTTCATCAAAACTGTGTTTAAAGATATTTCCAAAGAAATAATCGTCGGTATACGATGAACAACAGCAGGCAATCTCTCCGCTCGGGTGGATTTCCGCATATTGAAACGGATATTTACAAACGTATTTTGGAAGATCTTCTTCTAATAAAGTATCAATTTGTCCGTTTGCGTAAGTATGATATTTCCTAAAATTAGGATCTTTGAGTATTTCTAAAAATTTTTGATGTTCCGGATGAGATTTTTTAGTAATGTCATATTTCTCAATATCATGGCAAACTTTACAGTCATTAAAAGGTCTGATTGGCCAAATATTCGGATATGCGTCAAGCATTATCGCCTGTTCGATAAAGTCAGGTAATTCTTGATAGTTCAAACTTGTCACAACAAAGGTCAGTGCAAATTCTCTTACTTTACCGCTTCTTTTGAGAGATGAAATATATCTCAAATTCTTTTGAACTTTTTTAAAATCCGAACCTTTAACGATTTTGTTATAAGTTTCTTCTGTCGTTGCATGAGTAGAAACCGTAATTGTGTCAATCCTGTCGAGCAGACCGAATTTTTTCAGAGTCTTTTCATTACAGAGAAGCCCGTTTGTTAAAATATCAAATTTCAACTTCGGATATTTTGCCGTTGCTTTCGAAATAAATATTTTACAGAATTTGCTTGCAAAAAGTTCGCCTGCTCCGTCCAAAGTCACTTTTTCCGTATTTTCAAGCATTGGTATAAAATAATCGTCAATCATTCCGATAATTCTGTCAGAGTCTTCTTTTGCAAGCGGTATTTGTTTATCACGACAAAATATACATTTTACGTTGCAAAGAGTATCAAGACTTAATGTAAGATATTTTGGACTTGCCGGACTTCTGGGGGGGGGGTATTAGTTGCTTATTGTTTTTGCTTTTGAATTGATAATCATCCAATCCCATACACATATCGAGATTGCAATGTTCATAGTCACAATTCATAACTTTTTTTCTAAAATTTTGCCACTTTTCGCCAAACCAAATATCTTCAAATTTTTGTTTAAAAATATTGCCGAAAAAATAAAAATCCGTATAGTCGGGACAGCAACATGATACATTCCCGTCGCAGTCAATTTCTGCATGCCAAAACGGATATCCGCATATTTTTTCACAAGTTTGATTTTCCATTGTTGTTTGCCTGTTATTTCTTTATACTAATGTTTAGTAGTAATTATTGAAATTTGTTATAAATAATAACTTTCAACAATTGCTTTAATTGTTTCGTTTTCCAATTCTGCGATGATTTCTTCCTTATTTGTGTAAGAAAGTGCTTCAAATTGTTTTAAAGCCGACAATCCTTCGCAAATTACCGTTTCGTCCTCGTTTTCGTAAATCATATCAAGAATTTGCGGAACGGCAGATTTTATATCAAACTCTTTAATGACCTCAAGAGCAGATGATATACGGTTCTTGTCCTCTTTTAATTCTTGCGGAACAAGTGATGTCAAATGTGACCAAAATCCGTCGCCGAATGAATTTAACAATTCAAAAACTTCTTTTAATTCTTCCTTTGTATTTTTATCTTCATCAAAAGTGTATTCATCATTTCCGCAAATTGTTGCAATTTTTGATTTTGCACGGAGCAAAACGGTTGCAATTCTCGATTTTAAGTCCCCGCTACAAAGCTCCGATAAAATTCCGAATACATCATACAATTCAAAATCAAAAACCTGCGAAAGCGGTAATATTTCCCCAAACCCCGTGACAATATTATCGATTACTATTAAAGCATTTTCCAAATCTTCTTTTATCAATCTCGGAAGCGGTGTTAAATAAGCGATTTTCCCCGCAAAATTTTCAGGCATGCCTGACTTTTTTAGTGCTTCAAATATATTTTCCATAGGCGGGTTTTTGATATAACTTACAAAAAAGTTGAGAGCTTTTAATGCTTCAAAATCATCGCTGTCATTGAGTTTTTCAAGGGCAATCATATATGATTTTTGTTCGTTAATTTTGCCTAAAGCTGCGGCACTTGCATCCGCAAGGTTTTCATCGTCATCAAAAGCATTATTTATCAATTCTTTTACCGCAAATAAATCGGGTGAAAGTTCATAAAACCTTGTTGCATAAGTCTTTTGTGCCAAAGTTCCGTTTTTGAGCAACTCGAGCATCACGGGCTTGATTTCTTCCTGTCCGAAAACTCTGAAGGCAGAAACGAAAATCCTGTCATAATCCGGAGAATAAATGTTTAAAAAATTCAAAAGGTTTTTGTAGTTTGAGGCACGTAATGATTTTTCAAAACGCTTGCAAACATTATCTTTGATAAACGGAAAAAGAAAATCGGATTGATTGACAAGCTCTTTAAACAATTCGACATCCGAAGAATTAATCATTTCCGTGATAATTTCAATTGCCTTGTTTTCGTCTTTTGCTGTGATGTTTTTAACTTTTTGCTTAATGTCATTCATTGCTCGATTATATCACAATTTCTATATTTTGTTAAAGAAAAGAGTCGTTTTTTAGGAAAAATTTTTGTCGGGATGTTGATAGTTACCAAATATCGAATTTCAATAGGAAAATATTACGATTTTGTAATGATTTTGGGCGTGTAACGAAATGTGAAGTTGGGTTT
>CAZOGS010000141.1:0-3941 GCA_964579375.1 uncultured Muribaculaceae bacterium | reverse complement strand
AAAAAACAACAAACCTGAATGCTGTCATAATAAAAATAGATACCGTGTTCTAAAAGGTGACAACTTTTATAATTTTCCATTTCTACTCCAATTGCGGATTACGTAATTTTTTGATTTTTTTTATTTACATTGTATAATAAAAATGGAACTATGCAAAGTGGGGCAAAAGATATGACGAAATTACCTTTTTTTTACGATATAACGTTGCGTGACGGAAACCAATCACTCAAACGTCCTTGGAATATTGATGAAAAAGAGGAAGTTTTTAAACTATTGATGGCTTTAAAAATCCCCGCTGTAGAAGCAGGTTTTCCGGCATCCTCGGATATGGATTTTGAAACTTGCAGAAGACTTGCGGAAATTGCTCCTGACAATGTTACCATAAGCGGTTTGGCAAGAACCGTTGAGCACGATATTATAAGAGCCGTTGATGCAATTAGTCCTGCAAAAAGACCTCGTTTGCATACATTTATTGCAATGAGTCCGTTCAATATGAAATATGTTTTGAACAAAAGACCTGAAGAAGTTCAAAAAATTGCCGTTGAAGCAGTAAAGTTTGCGAAATCAAAATTAGGGAAAAATGCAGATATCGAATTTTCCGCAGAACATTTCGGTGATTGTTCCGAAAATATTGATTTTGTTATCGACTCTTTCAAAAAAGTTGTCAAAGCGGGTGCGACAACAATCAATCTTCCGAATACCGTCGAAAGAACAAGAGTTAAAGTCTTTACGGATTTGGTTGAAAAAGTTTATGATGCCTTGCCTAAAGACATAAATATTTCAGTTCACTGCCATAATGATCTCGGAATGGCTACTGCGGCAACTGTTGAAAGCTATTTCAAAGGTGCTGTACAACTTGAAACGGCTTTGAACGGATTAGGCGAAAGAGCAGGAAACACAAACTTCTACGAAGTTGCGGTTGCCTTGCATAATTCAGGTGTTGATGTTCCTGTTGATTTGTCAAAAATATACGAAACGGCTTTAATTATTGAAGAAATGTCAAAAGTCAGAATTTACGAAAAAGCTTCTCTTATCGGGCCCGAAGCACTTGCTCACAGAAGCGGTATCCATCAAGACGGTGCAGTTAAGACAAAAGATATGGAAAAAGGTGCATACAGACCTATTCACCCGTCACTCATCGGAAGAAAAGATGATGAAAAATTGGGTATCACAAGCCAATCCGGAAAGACTGCTTTATATGAAGTTATCAGTCGTGCAGGCTATCCGATTACCATTCAGGAAGCTGAAAGAATTTCTCCCGCTATTAAAGAAGCAGCGGAAAAAGTCGGTGAGTTGCCGACAAGAAACCTCATTAATATTTATTTGAAAGAAGTTTTTGATGTAAAAGGACCTTTCCACATTTTGAAACTCGAAAAAATTGATGAAAATGATTATAAATTAATTTTCACTCATAACGAAGATAAATTTGAAGTTGAAGGTAAAGGAAACGGGCCTCTTGATGCTTGTTTAAATGCTTTGAAACAAACGGGCTTTGAACAAAAACTCGTTCATTATGAGCAAAAAGCAATGGACGAAGAGCTTTTAGGTGCAGGTGCAACAGCAATGACAGTTATTAAATTTGAAGCACCGAACGGAAAAATCGTCATTGCAAGAGGACAAGATGAAAGTACCGCAAAAGCTAACGTTAAAGCGATTTTCAATGCTTTAAATATCATCGCAAAAATGTAATAAAAAAAACAGATAAAAAATAGAAAGACACAAATGGTTGAAATTTTAAAAACTTTATTTGCGATATTTTCTGCACTTTTTTTCACGATTGATATATTGGGAAATTTACCGATTTTTATTTCGTTAACTGCTGATTATTCCCCTAAATATCAAAGAATAATGGCATTTAAAGGACCTTTTTTGTCGTTTTTTATTCTGACGGCTTTTGCTCTTTTGGGAAATTTTATTTTAGAATGGTTCGGACTTTCTCTCCCCGCTTTTAAGTTTGCAGGAGGTATATTGTTGCTGTTCCTTTCTATCGATATGGTTATGGCAAATCCCGAACCACAAATAAAATCCGAAAGTGAAGATGCAAAAAAAGAAACGGATAAGAGAAAAGATATTTCAGTTTTTCCTCTTGCAATCCCTCTTTTGTCCGGTCCCGCATCAATGACACTATTAGTGTTAATGATGAAAGAATACCAAGCACAACCGTTAAATCAAATAATCGTAATAGTTGCACTGTTTTTAAACATGATTTTATGTTGGATTGCATTTACATACGCAACTTATATCGCAAAGTTTTTGGGACGGTCGGGGATAAACGTTCTTACACGTATTTTCGGTGTTCTATTGACCGCACTTGCATGTCAGTTCTTTATTGACGGAATAATTGAAGCCTTTCACATAAAATTTTAAAAGGTTGTATTTGTGAACGGGTTATTCGATTGAGGAGAAATCTTTTCTGAAATTTTTTCTCCGATTTTTTCGGCTATGTTTTTGAACCAACTTTTATTAGAACCTTCTTTTTGTTCTTCTATGTCAAATTCTGCGGTAATATCTTCATCGCTGTTAAATTCAATAACATCCGACTCATCTTCCGTAAGAAGCTTTTTCTTGTCTTCGTCTTTTTTCTTTTTCTCCTGTTGCATGTAGCCCAAATTGCCACCGCCGCCGTTATTTTTAACGGTATGCGGATTTTGAATTAATGGCTGTCTGATAGGTGCTGTTTCAAAAGACATTTAACCGATTCCTTTTTTGACTTTATCAGTCTATTCTATTTATCGGCAACTTTACATCATTTATTTAACGTATTATGAATTAATATTAAGATTTATTAACTCATAATCATGTTGTATTTTTCAAAAATAAATTGAAATAGAAACTCAAATCATTATAATGGAAAAAGAAGAACAGTTATGAGCGAAGGTATAAATTTCAATCCGAACAATGCTCGGTTTGTAAATACACAAATGAATACGGCAAAAGCGGTTGCGGCAGAAGTTGTTAACACTGTCGTGCAGCAAGCTGTCGTCCAAAACACTCATCAATTTGTTAATCAATCGGCAAAATCGCTGTATCAATTTTTTGCAAATCTTCAAGCTGCACAAAAGATGCAAGCAAATGAAATGAGTATGGTTTTAAAAGACCTTTTAAACATGCAAAAAGATATTGAAACTTTTTTAACGAATATGACTGAAAACAGAGCCTTAGCCCAAATGACGAAGTCGGATGTAGCACAGCTATTAATGAATTCTCAAATGGATTTAGGCAAGCTAATGGCTTTTATGCAACAAAACGGGAAGGATGCTTTAGGAAAATTATTCAATATGACGGCGAAATTTGCACCGACCGGAAATATGACGACGGGTGCACAAATGGGCGAGCTTATAGCAATTTTGAATGCTTGTACTCCCAATGCCGATACTCAGCAGGTGCAGGTTTTAAAGAATATGATGTTGCTTTATCTTCCGTGGTTGCCGCTCGGGGAGCAAAATTTTTCCATTGAAATAGGTACTGCATCAAAAAACGGTGAAGATGGTGCAGACGGAGAAGATACCGTTACGGTGCTTATTCAGACGGTAAACTTCGGAAATGTTCAGGTTCTTATTTATAAAAGTGATGCAACTATTAATTTTAATATTACGGCAGGAGATATTTTTCCGAAAGAAAATATTATTGCACTTTTAAAGGCGGAAGCTAAAGATTATAATGTTCAGACAGAAATGACTTTTGAAAAGAAAGAGGTTCTCGGAAAAATTCAAAAACCGGAAAATGCAAATACTCAAGTTTCGGTTAATACGAGCCGACATATTAATCCTTTTTTAATTTTAATGGCACAATCAGCTGTAAGAATAATTATTGAAGTCGACAAAAATGCAACTCTGCTTGAAAACAGAAAGGCAAAATTGGAGTAAGTCTGTGATATAATTTTTTCGTAGGAGAAAATATATGGCGACTGTCAAAACGAAATGGGTTTGTCAAAATTGCGG
>CAZOGS010000140.1:0-4039 GCA_964579375.1 uncultured Muribaculaceae bacterium | reverse complement strand
GAGTTTCTTCTGCTGCTTCTGCGATACCTTGCAAGATTTCCATATTGTTAACGTTGTAAGCACCGATAGCATAACCGCCTGCGAGTGCTTTTTTGAACATTTCGCCTGTTCCTACTAATTTTCTTTCAGCCATGTTATTTCTCCATATAACTTGTATGCTTTTACAGGCTCAATATATAACAAACAAAAGAGGTTTTCAAGTGATTTGTCGTTTAATTTACTAACAATAAAATGACGTTTTTTTGTTATAATGTCGTTCGGAAGTGATAAGGAAAATAGTTATGAAACATTTTAAAGGTTCAATATTGATAACGATTGCGGGGATAATTTTTGCTTTTCTATGGGGCTTGCAAAAACATCCGGGACATGCCGCTCTTTGTGTATTTATTGTACTTTTTTTATCAATTATGGAAGTTACGTTATCCTTTGATAACGCAGTTGTAAATGCGATGAAACTTGAAAAAATGACCGAAAAGTGGCAACATCGTTTTGTTACTTGGGGCATATTGATTGCTGTTTTCGGGATGAGATTTTTATTCCCTGTTATTGTTGTTGCAATATTTGCGGGGCTGAAGGTTTCGAGTGTAGTCGATCTTGCTCTTAATAATGTTGAACAGTACGCATATTACTTAACTCAATGTCATGCACCGCTTGTAACTTTCGGCGGAGCGTTTTTGTTTATGCTTTTCCTTTCGTATTTTTGTCACGATGAAAAAGAGCTTCATTGGCTCTCTAAAATCGAAGAACCTTTGCAAAAACTTCATATGTTAAAATCTACCGAAGTCCTTGTTACTCTGTTATTTGTTCTTTTGGTAAGATGTTTTGTTCCTTCTTCTATTCAAAATCCCGTGTTGTTTTCGGGTGTTTCGGGGGTTGTTTTGTATTTGTTAATTGACGGAATAAGCAACGCTCTTGAAAGAGTTGCGGAGAGAAAAGCTTCTTTAACGGGGGGCGTTGCAAAGTTAGGTTTTGTAGGGTTTATTTATCTTGAATTAATTGATGCTTCTTTTTCTTTAGACGGTGTATTGGGAGCTTTTGCAATAAGTAAAGATATTATTTTGATTACAATCGGGCTTGCTATCGGGGCAATGTTTGTTCGGTCTTTGACTTTGTATATGGTGGAATTAAAGACCCTTAAACAGTACGTATTTCTTGAACATGGTGCCCATTGGGCGATTGGATTTTTGGCTCTTATTATGTTTTATTCGACAGTTCATGAAGTGCCGGAAGTCGTTACGGGCTCTGTCGGTTTGATAATTGTCGGATGGGCGTTTTTTGACTCTCTGAAGTTTAACAAAAATCGTCAACCGATTGAATATATTGAAAAAATCGAAAATTAGCAATTTTGAAATTTATTTTTTCATCAAAGTATTTATAATAAAACTCTTTGTGCAATTGTTTAAAACTTTTGATGTGTTACAATTTTTATGTAAAAACATTAATTCAAAAGAGGTAAATTATGGCAAATAGAGTTCTTTTATGCATAATGGACGGTTTCGGTTTGAATTTAAATTGTCCGAAAGATGCAACAAAAACAGCAAAAACACCGAATTTAGATACACTTTATAAATCGGTTTCAAACATAACAATTAATGCAAGCGGGGAATATGTAGGGCTTCCCGACGGTCAAATGGGTAATTCCGAAGTAGGACACTTGAATTTGGGTGCAGGCAGAGTTGTTTACCAAGAACTTTCAAGAATTAACAATGCAGTAAAAGATGGCTCTTTTTTCAAAAACGAAGCTCTTTTGAACGCTGTTAAACACGCAAAGGAAAATAATTCTTCCATTCATTTTTACGGACTTGTTTCCTCTGGCGGTGTTCACAGTGCAATGGAACATTTGGAAGCACTTATTGAGCTTGCGGCAAAAGAAGGATTGAAAAAAGTTTATGTTCACGCCTTTTTAGACGGAAGAGATACTCCTCCGAAGAGTGCAAAGACATTCCTTGAAAGAATTGAAAACAAATTAAAAGAATATAATTTACCGCAAATTGCAACAATCAGCGGTCGTTATTATGCAATGGACAGAGATAACCGTTGGGATAGAGTGGAAAAAGCTTACAATTGTTTGCTTTTAGGTGAAGGTGAAAAAGCGGAAAATTCACTTGTCGCAATTGATAATTCTTATGCTAACGGCGTAACGGATGAATTTGTATTGCCGACGGTTACAAACACAGATGAAACATCAAGAATTAACGACAATGATGCAATCGTATTCTTTAATTTCCGTCCCGACCGAGCAAGAGAAATTACAAGAGCAATGACTTTTGCTGATTTCAGCGGATTTAATCGCAAAGCCGTTCGTAAGAATTTAAACTATGTAATGTTTACAAAATACGATGAAACATTTGATTTACCGATAGCTTTCCCGCCTCACAAACTCACAAATATTTTAGGTGATGTTTTGGATGCAAACGGTATTAAGCAGTTCAGAACTGCAGAAACCGAAAAGTATGCACACGTAACATTCTTCTTTAACGGCGGAGTTGAAAAACCGAACAAGCTCGAAACAAGAGTTCTTGTAAATTCTCCGAAGGTTGCGACTTATGATTTGCAACCCGAAATGAGTGCTTTTGAAGTATGTGATAAAGTTTTGGAAGCTTTGGATGACGAACAATATCAATATATTTTAGTAAACTTTGCAAATCCTGATATGGTAGGTCATACAGGTGTATTTGAAGCAGCTGTTAAAGCTTGCGAAACCGTTGATACTTGTGTCGGAAAAATTGTTGAAAAAGCAAAAGAAAAAGGTGTAAAAATGCTTTTGACAGCTGACCACGGTAACGCTGAATGTATGGAAGATCCTGAAACTCATAAACCGTTTACGGCTCATACAACGAATGTTGTTCCTTTGTTCTTGATTAATGACTCTCACGAGCTTAAGGCAGAGAAAGATGCTGCACTTTGCGATGTAGCACCTACCATTCTTGAGCTTTTGGGTATAAAACAACCTGAAGAAATGACCGGTCATTCTTTGTTAAAGTAAGGAGAAACTATGAAAGCTGTAGCGATAAACGGAAGTCCGAGAAAAGACGGAAACACGTACAGAATGTTAGAAACGGTGCTTAACCGATTGGAAAAGCACGGAGTTGAAACGAAGTTAATTCAAGTCGGAGGCACAAACATTCACGGTTGTCGTGCTTGTTGGACTTGTAAAAAAATGAAAAGCGGAAAGTGCAATTTTGTTGACGATGTATTTAACGGAATTGTCGGGGATGTTCTTGATGCGGATGCGATTATTTTGGGAACACCTTCGTATTATTCAGATATGACACCGGAACTCAAGGCTTTTATCGACAGATTGGGACTTGTTGGAAGTGCAGTCGGTGCCCTCAAACATAAAATCGGTGCAGGTGTGGTTGCTCAAAGAAGAGGCGGTGGCGTTGCAATTCAATCAACACTTCATCACATGTTTTTAATGAATGAAATGATTATTGTCGGATCAACATATTGGAATATTTGCTTTGGCAGAGAAAAAGGCGAAGTTAACCTTGACGAAGAAGGTATGGCTAATATGGAAAACCTTGCTGATAATATTGCTTGGACGTTAAAGAAAATTACCGCTTAACGGTATAGCAAACAAAATTTTAAAAGACAGGTCTAAAAGCCTGTCTTTTTTGTAAATATCACTTCTCGATTATTCTGAATAAACCTTGATTTTCTTTGGATATTTTGGAGGTGATTCATGGCAAGAGCTATATATTAACACACAGAAAGTAGCCGCCGCAGGAACCAATACCGGTGATGCCACAAGCAATCCCGTGTAATATAATCCGTTAAAAAATCCTTGTTTTACAATTTTGGAAGGATTAATATATTTCCATTTTCCGTTCTGTTTTACCTGAATATATTTATGATGAAACTTTGTTGAAAGTCGAATATCTTCATATTCAAAATCGCTTATTTTATCGTTATTTAAATCCAATACTGCATATTTGCCGTTATTTTTAACTTTAAAATATTTTGAAAATTTTAATCTTTCGCAATCATCAAATATAAAATCACTGCGGAATTTTTGATTAAATATGTCGTAAAGTGC
>CAZOGS010000139.1:0-4178 GCA_964579375.1 uncultured Muribaculaceae bacterium | reverse complement strand
CATATTTCTTCTTATTTCCCGTAGATTTATCTGTAGGAGGGCTGTTATAATAAGCGGCATAAGCATTATTCAAGTTATTAAGTGCCTTTTGATAAGAAGCAAATAAATCACGATTTGAATAGTGAGTAACTAACGAAGGAACAGTGTACGCAAAAACCGTACCAAGAACAACCAATGTTAACAATATTTCCGCTAAAGTAAAACCGTGATGTTTCCGCATTATTAATCTTTCTTCATTCTGAAAACAGGCACAAAAAAAATGTCGAAGATGGGACTTGAACCCATACAGATTGCTCCACACGCCCCTCAAACGTGCGCGTCTACCATTCCGCCACTCCGACATTTGGGTACAACTATATTATGTCACACAAAAAGATTAGTCAACACTTTTTTGTAAAAAACTTAAACAAAATTTTACAGGATACTCATGTTGATTGTTTGCATATTACTTAAACTGCGAAAATACGGATTTTCTTCGCTATACTCACCTTGTGCATCTTCTTGTGAAGAAAATAATTTTGTCGTGTAGTCAAAGAGCCAAGAATAGTAATTGTAATCATATTGGGACTGAGCATGTTCCATTTGGAATTGAATTTCTTCCATAATGTTATTGAAATCTTCCTCTTCATCACCGGTACACAAGAGTTGCAATTGTTGCATAATTTGCGACCAAGGCACATTGCCTTCAGGTTCTTTATCAACATCTGTCTTTTGGCTTTCTGCAATTCTTGCACCTAACTCAAGAAGATTTTGCGTACGGCGAAGTTCATCGGAATTTTCCGTTATTGCTCGTTCGACTTCTTTATTTCCCAACGGGTTCATAGGCATTTGACGAGTGCTGAGATTATATCCCGCAAAAACAGCATCATTATTGAATGATACAAAATTTATTGCCATATTTTTCTCCTCTCATCAAATCCCTTCACTATACTTATTACCCTATTTCTCATTTTTATATCACTAATTTTTACAAACTTTACAATTTTGCTGATTTTTGTCGCAAGAGTACAATAATCTTATGAATTACATTTGGAGTTTTTTGATATTAATTTCGCTCATAATTGGTGCTGTTAACGGTAAGCTGAATGATGTTGTAACTGCCTTGTTAACAGGTGCAGAAACATCTGTAAAAATTGCTTTAGGAATTTGCGGAGTAATGGTTTTTTGGCTCGGAATTATGAAAATTGCCGAAAAATCAGGTATTGTCGAATGGTTATCAAAAATTTTAACCCCGATTGCGAATTTTTTGTTTCCTGAAGTAAAAGGCAACGACAAAATTATCGGTGATGTAGCGATGAATTTTTCAGCAAACGCACTCGGATTAGCCAATGCGGCGACTCCGATGGGATTAAAAGCAATGGAAGAGATGCAAAAAATCAACAAAGACAAATCTTCCGCTTCTAATTCAATGTGTATGTTATTGGCAATGAACACGGCAGGTTTTCAACTTATTCCCGCAACTGTCATAGCGGTTTTAGTTTCCTGCGGTTCAAAAAATCCGACAGAAATAATTCTTCCGACACTTTTAGTAACCTCTTTTGCCTTTTTAGGAGCAATAATTACGGCAAAAATCATGCAAAAAATTTTCCCGCCTCAAGAAGAAAGAGAAGGTGAATAATGGAAAATTTCAAGCAGTTCCTTGACATAGCATCAATTTATGCATTGCCGCTAATTCTTTTTGTCATTATAATTTGGGCATTAATTAAAAAAGTTCCGGTATATGAAACATTTGTAGAAGGTGCAAAAGACGGAGTTGACGTCACGCTTCGAATAGTTCCGTATCTGACGGCGATAATTGTTGCTGTAGCAATGTTTCGGGCATCCGGAGCTTTGGAGATGCTAACAAACTGCTGTTCGGGATTTTTGAACAAAATAAATATGCCAACTGATATTTTGCCGCTTGCAATAGTCCGTTCATTGTCAGGAAGTGCCGCACTCGGTGTTTTTTCCGACATTGCATCATCAAATCCGGTTGACTCTTATGTCACAAAATTGGCTGCTGTTATGTTAGGCAGTTCCGAAACAACCTTTTACGTCCTTGCAGTTTATTTTGGCTCGGTCGGAATTAAAAAAGTCCGCTATGCTTTATTAACAGGACTGATAGCCGATGTTTTGGGCATAATCGGTGCATTAGCAGTTGCAAATTGGTTTTTTGCATAAAACAACCGTTTATCAGCTCACAAATATTTGATAAAAACTAATCTTTTGAAACCATTTCATAAATTTTGTTTTTAGGTAAATTTTTTAATGAGGATAAAATTTTCGAAATATCTTTTGCCGAAAAACCTTGATTTTTGAGCGTTTTAATATCAGATTTGATTTGATTTTCGTCAAAATCATCCGCATTTTCTTCAAAAATCATTCCGACAATCTCACCTTTTAGAATATTTTCTTCATAATATTTTGAAATTTCAGAAACCGTACCGATTTTTATCTCTTCAAAAACTTTAGTCAGTTCTCTTCCGATTGCAATTTGCTTATCTTCACCGAAATAATTTGAGATATCGGAAAGTAACTCTTTCAATCTATTTGGTGACTCGTAAAAAACACAGTTTATATTCTTGAATTTTTCAAATATTTCTTCACGTTTTTGCTTAGTTCTTGGCATAAAACCAATAAAGGAGAAAAACTCATTATCTCTCGGAACAGCCGACAAAAAAGCAGTTAAGGCACTTGCACCGGGGATAGGAACAATCTTGTGTCCCAAAGCCAAAAGCTCTTTTTCAACAACGGAACCGGGATCGCAAATCGCAGGTGTTCCTGCATCCGAAACCAACGCAACAGAACCGTTTTCGCCTAAAATTTCCGAAAGTTTTGCACTTCTTTCTTTTTCATTAAATTTATGACAATCGATTAATTTTGAAGAAATATCATATTTATCGAGCAAAATTTTTGTATTTCTCGTATCTTCACAAGCTATGCAGTCAACAGACTTAAGTACTTCAATTGCACGCAACGTAATATCTTTCAGATTTCCGAGCGGGACTGCAACTGCATACAAAATTCCCACTATACACCTCGTTGTCTTTTTACGGGAGTAATTAATTCCTCTTCAAAATTTGTGAAAGACTTGTGCAATCCTGTCATAGCAAGGATATGTAAAACCTCAGGTGCAGCATTTTGAATATAAAGTTTTTTACCGTTCAAAACCGCAACTCTATGGATATTAGAAATATTTTCAATATCCTGAAGTGCAATACGGTCAACAGAAGAAAAATCGACTTCAATATCTTCCGAATTTTCAAAATCTATGTCAGAATTAATATCTATATTCAATCTCGTATTCATCAATATCTTTCCCGAACTTATGCACGTATTTGTTGTGCAAGTAACACTATTTTAATCTCTTTCTTGAATAGATTCAAGTTTTTTTTGAATTTTTTCAAGGATACAATACAGAGAGTCTTTGGATTACAGATTTACCGCTTTTTTCAATTGGTCATAATCCATATATTCATCGACTTTTCTGAGTGATGAGGGCACTGTAACTCCTAACATTTTTGAAGCATCAGCAAAGTTTATAACAGGAGCTCCGTGTATTGCGGAATTGTTACATTTTTTTGTTTTTGCTCTTAATGTTTTGAGTTCTTTGTTTGCCGCAATTTTTTGTTTTACGGCTTGTTCAATTTGTGTGTTTCTTAAACTTTCTTGACTTTTGCGACTCAATGAATTTTTAACTCTCGCAATTCCCGCAATTATTAACAATGCGAAAATCGCAAAAGAACCAAATCCAAAATCTTTTTTCATCGAGCTAAGCGGAATAGTATTCCCGTTTTCATATGTAAGGTCATAATTTGCAATGTTTTCACCGCTTAAATTGATATATGCATCTTTCCCGTCCTGCATAACACTAATTTCTGTCATTACGGGAAGATTTTCGCATACTGTTTTAACATTTTCGGAAACGGTCGTATTCTTCAAATTAAGAATTATTTCATTAGATGAAATGACATTCTTTTGTATTTTTGTTTTATCTGTATTTAAAATAATTTTTCCTTGTTTGCCGAAATTTTCAACCTCGACTGAGTCGAGAGTGTTTGCAAGTGCACAAGAACCGCTTACTAAAATACAGCCACACAACATTGTTTTTACGAAAAGGTCTTTCATCATTCCTTACTCCGTTTGCTTACTCTGTAACTTTATCTTATTTTTTTCTAAATTACATTGACCGAAATATT
>CAZOGS010000138.1:0-4359 GCA_964579375.1 uncultured Muribaculaceae bacterium | reverse complement strand
TATTTTGCACATTCACGATGAAGTTTTGCAACTTCAGGATTTTGAGAAACATTTTTTTGAGCCGCAGGCTCTTCTTTTTCTTGTTCAACCGCAGGTTGAGTTTCCGAATTTTCGGTCAATTCATCTGACATTAGGACTCCTTTCAGATATTTATTTTATGGTCAAAATCTGTACAACAATTGAATTACAGCATTCTTTTTATGCCGTTTAAAAAATTTATACAATCTTCTGTTTGTTTACCTTGCAAAAATTTTTCCTTTTCTTTTTCATATTTTGCAAGCGAAATCAGAGCAAAACAGAATTTTTTCGGGGTTGCCGACCAAAAATCCTCATCACTCCAAAAAAGATACTTTCGGGCAAGTGCGTAACTTCCCTCAAAGTCATAATACATACTGCTTTTAACCGTATTTTGATACTTAGGATTAATGTATTTCAAATCCTTTTCAAATCGGGTTATTTCCGGTAAAAGATTTTTAAAATGAACTTGAAAAGATGCAAGCTCATCAAGAGAAATTTCACGTTTTTCAAGCAAATGTTTTTTTACCTTTTCGACAGCTAAAACCCCATGATGACTGAATGTTGAACAGGCAAGCAAATCAATCAATTCACAGCCTGAAAGATTATTTTTTACGACAAATTTTTCATAAATTTCATAAAATCCAAGCCCCGAAACTGTTTCGAGAATATCTATTGATTTATGATTAAAATCGCATTGGTAAAAATCACCGCCGACAGTGATTATACAAGGGAAATTACAGATATTATTTCTCATATTAAATACCGTTTACAGCATATTTTAAATTTGCATTGTTATATTTGATGTTTTCGGCGGTAATACTTGCCAAAAGAGATTTATTTTCAAGCAAATATTTTTGTACGTCTTTTGAATCCCAAGCTTTTACGTTGAAATTATTTACAACGACACTTTTTCTGTCTGTTTGAGAATTATTGTATGCAACATTTTCCGCAGGACTTAAAACCCTTTCACCGCCTTTTAAAACGGACAAATATTCAGACGTACCGGGCAAAGAATACCCCGTTCCCGAAGGAATTACACCCCCTGAATGGTGAGAGGTCAACACGGAGCCAAAAAGCCCCGAAAGAAATCCGCCGCCTAAGAAATTTGCACCTGTAATTGCCGAAATAAAAGCACTTCCCGATGATTGCGAAATAATTTGATTTGTGACCGCATCTTGAGCAAGCTTAATGAAATAATTTTTCAAATCGTTCAAAACGCTTTTCATAATATCACTGAAATCCTTTGTTCCATCTATCATATCGCCGATTGCGGAATTAAAAATTCCGACAAGCTCATCCGATTCTCCGGACAAGCTGTTTGCACACAATGATGCCTCTTTGTAAGTATCAACAAGGCTTTGTGCTTCGGCAGCCTGCATAGAATTAACCTCCGCAAGCTTGTTTGTGGCATTCGTTAAATCCTCAACATTCAGCATTGTTGTTTTGATTTGATTAATTTCTTCCTGATAAGCGGATTTTGCCGTCGTTGCAGTATCGTTAATTTTTATCATAACGTTTGAAATTTTTTCTAAATCTGATTTGTTTTTTTTGATTTCAGAAAAGAAATTTCTCCAATCCATCTTGTTATCCTTTTTCATAAAAACCTTTCTTTGTACCTCAAACTCAATTAAATCAACCGCTTTGATTTAACACTATTTGTGTTTTTCTTTTTAGAGAGAACATAACACTATTAGTGTTATGCACCTGTCATGCAAAAATCGCAATCGCACTCCAAAAACACTATTAGTGTTTTAAAAACTAATAATTCTTTGAGCAAAATGTGACTCATAGAATGTGAGAGCATATCTTGTTTCATCCATTGTGTCATCATTTTCTTTAACGGGGACATCATCTTCATAGCGAGATTTTTCATCTTCGGAGGGATAGCGATAAGTTTTAAATTCCCGCAAAGTATTTTTGCAACGTTCGGAGTTGACGATTAAATTATCATAATTTATCAATCCTCTCAAAACAGAGATGCTGTCTTGCAAACGAGGTTTTTCCTCATAGATAATCATATTGGGAAGAGCCTGTCTGAGTTTGTGATTTTGTTCGGGACGGGCGTTATCGGCATTCAAAAATCGAAAATAGCGACCGTATTCTTTTTGTTTATCGTTAATCCAACGAATAACATCAATTTCATTGAGTTTAGAACCATAAAGTTCATCTATTTTGTAATAGACTTTGTTTTTTGTAATTCCGTACAAACCGCATGCCAGAGGGTGATTCCACCCCCAATCCAAACCTAAAAAGTATTCCGTAAAATCATAGTTTGCGATTTTTCGAAGAATTTCATCGTGCAAACAGGTATGTTTCATTTCCGAGAATGTGTCGTAAACCAAACCGTCGGCTATGACCCACAAACCTTTGATTTTACGGGCTTCAAAAACACCTCGATAAAGTTTTTTTTGATTTTCGATGAAAGTTTTTGAAAGATTTAAGTTATCGTTCATTGTAAAGTGGAAATAGTCAAAAACGCTTTTCACTTCGGGGTTTCCGTCGAGAAACGGTTTAATTTTTTCAACGTAAAGCCAATGGTTGGGGCTTTCGGGATTGCTGTCGGCAATGAGCCTTGCCCGTTCGGAGGTTAAACGGCTAAGTGCCATATTATAAAAGGAGTAGTGGTGTTTAGGAAGCTCGTTTGCGTACCAGAAATCCCAAGTCCCGCCTTGTATTGCGGCATCACTGTCTGATTTTCCGCCACCCGTTACAAAACAGGAATAATTTTTGCCCCAAAGTTTTATATCGAGTTCGCCCGACTGAGAATTATATTTGCAAGTTGCTCCGTGATAATTTCTCAAATAGGGCAAAAGCTCTGTTAATACATTATTTCTGACCGTTCCTTTTGAATAGCCCGAAAAAACTTTAAGATAATCGTTTCCGATGTAAGAAAAAATTTGAGGAATTTTATATATTACGGAAAGTGTTTTTCCTGAGCGTGCAGCACCGTCACAAAGAGTGAAAAACTTCATATTTTCGGGTTTTTTACTCAAAAACAACCGATGTTTTTTCCCGTATTTAGATTTTGTCCAATCAATCGGCATCGTCGTCACCATCCGCCATTTTTTCGAGGCTTGAGAGATAAGCTTTTTGTACTTCAAGAGGGAGCAAACCGTCTGATTTTGCATCTTTTGAGCTACTGCTCATTGCTTTTCGTTCTTCGGGAGTTGCAAGAATTTTATAAAGAGCAATTTGTAAGGTGGGAGTAGTGCTTTCGTACCATTTTGCACGAAGTTTTTGTTTTATCATTGTGCGATTATTTTCAATTGCTTCTTTGATTGCATCAGACTTATCGAGTCCATAGACGTAAAAAGTCGATTTTGAAAAAGGCAAAAGAGCAATCAAATCGTTGATAAACAAAAGTTTATAATCGGAAATTAAGACAAGACAATCATTTACGAGTTTTTTATATTCCGTTTTCTTTATCGGCAATTTTTTCTTTTTTTCAGCCATAAGACCCTCAAATTTTTGAATAATGAGTAACTACATCCCCCAAAATTTCAGCTTTGTTGTTGAAATTGCGGCGGAGTTGAACATAAATCGGTTGATTATTTTCATCTAAACGATTTGTTTTTTTAAAATCACCATAGTAAAAATTTTCACCGGTTTTTGTACCTTTGGGGACAGATTCAAGGTATTTTTCCCTTTGCAAAACGGCTTTTTCATAAGCTCTGTCGGCTTTTTTGCCGTGTCTGTCCTTTGCGGTCACATCATAATTTTTATCCTGCTCAATTAGCCTTGAAACGGCTGTTGCACAGTTTGGACAATGCCCGTACTCCAAACAACGGTATAACTTGCCTCGGGCAGGCAACAAAATTTTCTCGGCAGCATAAAACTGTCTGCCGCAACAAGATAACATTCCAAACCCCTCCTTCAAAAATCAGTTCGCCAGTTTTCACGCCTGTTTAGGACTTATGTGAACCTTTTGAACTCAAAGGCTGATTTTAATATAGCAGTTATTTTTTCACTCTGCAAATCGGGAAGATAACAAAAATAACAAGTGTAACAAAAAAGACGAATTGTAAATATTTTGTTACAATCAAAGAAGTGCAAGTTTTTTGCCAATAGCCGAAAAGAATTACAAATAAATGGTTTTCGACTTATAAAGAGGTAAGAATTATTATAAACACTGATTTTTTAAAAAGTGAACTTTTTTATTTGTTTTTCGTTTTACAAAATGTCAGAGGAAAAAAACATGACCGAAAAATGCACAAAATACGAAGCATATTCAATTTTTGCGAGCGAAAAGGACTTTTTCGACCACTTGCAAGAGTGTGAGGACTGCAAAAAAGAGTTTGAAAGGGAACTCCGATTATCCGCACTAATACAGGATTGTGCCCC
>CAZOGS010000137.1:0-4384 GCA_964579375.1 uncultured Muribaculaceae bacterium | reverse complement strand
ATACAAAGTGAGGTAAATTATGCTTGATATTAAATTAATAAGAGAAAATCCCGAAAAAATTAATGAACTTTTAAAAAGAAGAAATCCTGAACTTTCCATTGATAAAGTTTTGGAAATAGATGCAGACAGAAGAAAAATTCAAGCTCAAGCCGATGAGCTTCGTTCAAAGAGAAAGAATGAATCTCAAAAAATCGGAATGATGAAGAAAAACGGTGAAAATACCGATGCAATTCAAGAAGAAGTGCGTGCTTTAGGCGATGAAATCAAAGCACTTGAAGAAAAGCAAATCGAGCTTGATAACACACAAAAAGATTTACTTCTTCATATCCCGAACATCCCTGATGAAACGACGCCGATAGGTACATCGGAAAATGATAATCCGACCGTTTCAACTTGGGGAGAGCCGACAAAATTTGATTTTGAATTTAAACCTCACTGGGATTTGTGCGAAGAAAAAAATCTTGTTGATTTTGAAAGAGGCGTAAAGCTTTCTCAATCAAGGTTTACATTATACCGTGGAAAAGGTGCTAAGTTAGAACGTGCAATTATCCAATTCTTCCTTGATTTGCACACTGAAGAGCACGGATATGAAGAAATTTTGCCGCCTTTTATGGCAAATGCGGCAACAATGACGGGAACAGGACAGTTACCGAAATTCAAAGAAGATATGTACAAATGTGTAGACGAAGATTTGTATTTAATTCCGACGGCGGAAGTACCCGTTACAAACATTTATGCAGGTGAAATTTTGAGCGAAGAAGATTTGCCGAAATATATGACGGCATACACTCCTTGTTTCAGAAGAGAAGCAGGTTCGGCAGGTAAAGACACAAGGGGTCTTATCAGAGTTCACCAATTTAACAAAGTTGAAATGGTTAAATTAACAACTCCCGAATCAAGTCCCGAAGAACACGAAAAATTGACGCAAAATGCGGAAAGATGCTTGCAATTATTAGGATTGCCCTACAGAAGAGTTGCACTTTGCACGGCAGATATCGGATTTAGTGCAAATAAGTGCTACGACCTTGAAGTTTGGATGCCTTCATACAATACTTACAAAGAAATTTCAAGTTGTTCAAACTACGGCGATTATCAAGCAAGACGTGCAAATATAAGATACAGAAACAAAGAAGGAAAACTTCAATTTGTTCATACAATAAACGGTTCAGGATTGGCTGTAGGAAGAACATTTGCGGCAATTGTCGAAAACTTCCAACAAGCTGACGGAACGATTATTATCCCCGAAGTCCTCAGAAAGTATATGGGAACGGATAGAATATAATGGCAAAAAAAGGTCTGTTCATTACGTTTGAAGGTATTGACGGTTGCGGAAAAACGACCCAACTTGAAAATGTAAAAAAATTGCTTGAAGATAACGGCATAGAATGTGTAACGACAAGAGAACCCGGTGCTCTGAAATTGGGTTCTCAAATTCGAGAAATCCTTCTTCACTATGACGGAGAAGTTGCAGACAATTGCGAAATGTTTCTTTTCCTTGCCGACCGTTCTCAACACGTTGAAACTTTCATAAAACCCATGCTTGAAGCGGGGAAAGTCGTACTTTGTGACAGACACACCGATTCAACCATCGCATATCAAGGTTATGGCAGAGGCGGAAATGTGGAACGTTTGACAGAACTTAACAAAATTGCAACAAACGGACTTGTTCCCGATTTAACATTGTTATTTGATGTAAGTGTTGAAACGGGACATCAGCGTGCAGGTAAGGATTTAGACCGACTTGAGCTTGCAGGCAAGGAATTTTTTGAGCGAACAAGACAGGGATATTTGGCACTTGCAAAGCAATTTCCGGAGAGAATAAAAGTAATTAATTCAGAAAAATCGAAGGAAAGTGTTTACAATGACGTAAAATCGCTTATAATGGATATAGCAGGTTTTTAAAAAGGAAATAACATGGCAGAACAAAAACAGTACAGACGTTGGTACGACAAAGATCCTATATTAAGAGAGGCTCTTGAGCTTTTGAAACTGCAATCGGAGAATGGAAACACCGATGACAGCACTTCCGATTTCATAATTAAATTGCAACAGGAAGTTGCGAAAGATGTTATTGACAGCGTTTATAATATGGTAACGAAATATGCCGGAAAAGGTAACCGTTGGTACGATAACGACCCTGTCATGTTAAAAGCGGTCGAATTATTGAGAGTAGCTCCTCCCGAAACACAAAGGAAGGCGGCATTGAAACTCTTAACAGCATTGGAGATGAACAGTTCAGACGGACTGGCAGAAACAACAGATAATGAGTAACCCCGAAACATTTCTCAAAGATGTTCAAAATCAGGATGACACACGAGGAATAGACATTCAAAAAGTCGGAATTAATAACGTAGATGTCCCTTTAAGAATACAGAGAAAAGATAATACTAACCACACAGTAAATGCAAAAGTAAGAATGAGCGTTGCCTTGCCGAGGAAATACAAGGGAACGCATATGTCACGTTTTGTTGAAGTTCTTAACTTATACAGAATGAAGGATTTTTCGTCGGAGCACATAATGTGTCTTTTGGCGGATATTAAAAAAGTTTTAAAAGCTGAAAGTGCGAATGCAAAATTTTCATTTCAGTATTTTATTGAAAAAAAATCGCCCGTGACGAAATTATCATTTCCTCTTGCGTACGATTGTTCGTTTGAAGGAAATTTAAACGGAGATAACTACAAATTCACGCTTGGCGTAAAAGTACCGGTAGCAACGCTTTGCCCCTGTTCAAAAGAGATTTCAGAGAATAGTGCACACAATCAACGTGCAATGGTGAAATTGAAAGTGAACTATGACAGGCAAAATGAAAATATTTGGCCGGAAGATATTATTACAATGGTCGAAGGCTGTGCATCCGTCCCTTTATATACTATTTTAAAAAGAAGTGACGAGAAGTTTGTAACGGAAGCCGCATATAACAATCCGAAATTTGTTGAAGATATTTTGCGGGATGTTGTTTTAAAACTTCGTGAGGACAAAAGGATACAAAGTTTCGAAGCCGAAATTGAGGCTTTTGAAAGTATTCATAACCACAATGCATGGGCTTATCAATCGGAAGGATTATGAAAATGAAAGAAATATTTAACGATTATGTACAATCGCTTGAAACATATATTATGTTCAGAATTAAGCAAAGAACGGCGGAATTAACACCGATGCTGAAGGAAAAGAACAGAAGCCCTATTTCTTTATCAATGGGTGCTCCGGTTCAAATGCCGCCCAAATTTGCTTTGGAAAAATTAAGTGAAGCTATTTATAAAGAAGGAATGCACACATATTCTTCGCCGAAAGGAGAAATGTTTTTAACAAACGCAATTAAAGACCGTATGCAAAAGAGATACGGTGTTGAGTTGGAAAAAACCGAAATACATTCTCTAATCGGCTCAAAAGAGGGTATCGCAAATTTCATCAGAGAACTTTGCAATCCGACAACGGATGTTGATAAAAAAGATATTATAATGGTTCCCGATCCCGGATATGCTTCATACTCACAAATGATTGAAGTATCAGGCGGCAGAGCGTATCCGATACCTTTGACGAAAGAAAACAATTATATGCCCGACTTGGAAGAAGTTTTCGCAAATATGGATAAAGACGGATATAATTCACAAAATGTCAAAGCTGTAATTTTGAATTACCCTAATAACCCGCTCGGTGCAACTTGCACAAAAAAATATTTACAAAAAGCTGTAGATTTTTGTAAAAATCACAAGATTATTTTAATGAGCGATGCCGCATACATTGATATGGGATTTGTCGGAACTGAAAGACCTGTCAGTGCCTTGACTTGTGACGGTGCAAAAGATGTTACAATTGAATTTTTCAGTTTTTCAAAATCTTATGCAATGACAGGTTGGAGAGTCGGTTGGGCTTGCGGTAACCAAGAGCTTGTCGGTATGCTCGGTAAAATCAAATCAACAATCGATTCGGGTATATTTAAACCCTTGCAGTATGCTTGTGCAGAAGTTATCAACAGCAAAGAAGGTGATGATTATATCGACGAGTCGGCAAAAAGTTTTGAAACAAAACAAAAAATCTTAACAGAAGGATTTAAAGAATTAGGTTGGGATATCGATAACTTGAACATTCCGAAAGCAACGTTCTATTTATGGTTGCCAATACCGCCGAGATATAAATCTTCGGAAGAATTTACGGCAGAAGTATTGGAAACATCAGGGGTCGTCCTTGTCCCCGGAAGTGCATTCGGAAAATACGGCGAAGGATGGTTTAGAATTTCAGCCGTAACAACGGAAGAAAATTTGAAAGAAGTCATAGTAAGATTAAAACAAGACGGCTTTAATTTTTAATAAAATCTGTAAATAACACAAAAGGAGCGATTTTATCGCTCCTTTTTATTTCAAAATCAAATTAAATTTATCTGAT
>CAZOGS010000136.1:0-4454 GCA_964579375.1 uncultured Muribaculaceae bacterium | reverse complement strand
AAAGATATTTCAATCGAATATTCAAATACATATTTTTATATAAAGGAAAATAAAATTAAATAAATACCCCTATAACAGGGGTATTTTTCCGAGTATGAGTACAATTTTTTAAGTGCTGAAAGCTCCTCGCCAAAAAGAGAATGTCATTCTTATTATACAGGAATGAATACTCTGTATTGATCGCTTCTTCCGCCGACTGATTTATAAATACTTGATTGATAGTGGTCGGAAATTTCTCCGCCGTTTCCGTCTGCGATACAAACGTGTCCGTACTCACCACCACTGCCATCTTTAACACCTGTGCTTTCCCAACAAACAACAGCTCCTGCCGGTAAGTTTGCCAGATCTGCCGATGTTGCATAATCACCCGTAACTTCAACGAAGGCACCTTGTTCAACCAATTTTTCCATATTGGTATCCCAATCACATCCGTTTCCGCCCATTGTTATACCGTAAGCCATTTGGAATGTTCTGCTTACGCCCGTTGCACATAAACCGTGAGATTCACCATATTTGCTCAACATTTGTTTTGCAACTTCAACAAGCTCTTCACCCGTCAAGCCGAGTCCGTTCGTAAACGCATTGTCTTTGATAACTTCAGCTCTCTTTTCAAGAGCTTCAGCATCCTTCAATTTTACTTCAAGAGTTTGGATTTCTTCTTTTATTGATGAAACCTTAGTTTCCTTATCAGCCTTGATTTCAGAAATTTTATCGTCATATTCCATTATCGCAGACTTAGCATCTTTTCTTTCAGTTCCGGTCATTCCTTTGCCAAAACCTTTTGAATTATCCAATGTCTTTTCTAATAACTCTTTCTTTTCTTCTTCTAATTTTTCTTTCTCTTCTTCTAATTGTTCTTTAGCTTCTTCAGCTTCACTTATCTTAGTTTCTAAATCACTGTTTTCTTCTTCAACTTTAGCCTTCTCTGCTTCAAGATTTGCTATCTTTGCCGATGCATCCGCTCTCTTTGAATCAGCATTCGTATCTTCATCGGAAATTGAATTCATCAATGACTGGTTTTCACTGATTTGAGCATCTAATGAACCGATATAGTTTTCGTTTGATGATATAGTTGACTTACAGTCACTAATTTCATCATCTTTCGCAGTTATTGCTTCTTCTTTTTCCTTTATTGCTTCTTCTTTTTCTTCTGCTTGCTTTTTATACTCTTCGTATTCCTTTTCCGTTACACCGGCATTTTCCATAGCCTCTTTTTTGGCTTCTTCTTGCTCTTCAATTTGAGCTTCCGCATCTTCTTCAACTTCTGTTATTTCATCTTCTTTTTCAGCAATCTTTGTTTTAATTTCATCTGCGGTTTCAGCCTCGGTTTCATCAGTCTTTGTTGCTTTATTTGCTGCTGATGACTTCGCTGCAGATCCGACATTTCCGGAATTATATGAGCCGCCGCTTGATGAAGCGGGACTTGATGATTGTGCCTGTTGTGCTTCTTTTGCTTTTTCAGCTTCTTTTTCTTCTTCGAGTTCTTTTTCTTTTAATTCTTCTTCTAATTGAGCTGCAATTTCTTCTACTATTTCATTTACCGCATCTTCTGCAGCCTTGTCTAAATTAATTCCCATCTTTTCAAACAAAGCATCGACATCTTGCAACGTCAAATTCGTTGCATCTCCGTCACCTTCAGCAAGCTCTTTTATGAACGCTTCAATTTCAGCTTCATCTATCGTTCCGTCAGCCATTATATCAGTCTTGTCAGAAACACCGTTTACGGAAAGTATTTCACTCATCATTGTTGCAATACTTTGTGTTCCTTCGTTTTCAATTCCTGATAAATTACCTGAATTTAATGCGTTTGCAATTGCAGCAAAATCAATATCAGCTATGTTTTGTGAACTTGATTCAAAAATCGACAATGAATTTGTCATCTGTGACACAGATTCAAAGTTAAGTCCGGTAGACTTTTTATCACTCAAACTTAAAGCCGTGAGTCTCTTCGTTAAATAATTCGTAAAATCACTGTTAAAAGCCATGTTTTTCTACCTTCACTTACCTACATGAATATTTACGGCACTTTTCATCTTTTTCTTTAATAAAAACATTCCTCATGTTACAAATGTTTACATTTTGATTTAGCCGTATTTTTAATTTTTTAAGCATATTTTATCAAAAAAATTTTTTATCTTTTAACAAAATTAAAATATTAAGTTTTGTAATATTTATAAAATTTGTCAGGAAAAATTGCCTCGTGAAATCAGCTCGTATTTTGAGTTTAGAAATAGTGTTTTTTACACTTAATATTTTTTGTATTCCAATAATAACGGACACTTGAAGCCATTCGAAAAATATGTTACAATTGTAGTAGAGGGACAAATCCTCAACAAAAACGGACGAGTTCCTCTAAAGGAATGTTATGAACGTGCTGTTGTCCGAAAGCCCAATAGGTTTACAAAAAATAGCCGTCCAACTTTTAATCGCAATTTTTGTCACGGTTATTTTTTTAGGGGAAGGTTTATGCTTTTGGGGGAAAACGGAGTCTGCTGTTGTTTCTGCACCAATTTACGGTTCGGATTTACAAATTCAAAACGAAAACAGCTATAAGACATCCGTAAAAGATGTTCGGGATAAGTTATGGAAAATTTCTTTAACGAGGCGATATGGCAATGCCCGAAAGAATTTTATAAGAAGCGGAGTTGTTCACATCAAAATGACGAAATATTTAGGAAACAATCCTATTCGTTTAAATATTATAGAAATTAATCCGTCAGTCAATCCCGAAATTAAAATAATGCCTCTTATGGCTGGAGAAAAACTTGCAAAGAGAACGACCGTTCTTTCCATGTCACAAAAGAATGGAGCTTTTGCGGCTATTAACGGTTCTTATTTCAAACCGCAAACCGGCGTTCCGCTCGGAATAATGATGATTGATAAAGAGATTTTAACAGGTCCGATTTTTGACAGAGTAGCTTTAGGAATTACAGATACCGGATTTAAGATGGCAAGAGTTTCACTTAACGCAAAATTAAATTACCTTGGACAAGAGTTAAAAGTTAACAATATCAACCAACCTCGTACCCTTTGTACGGATGTTTTGATTTATACATCAAAATGGGGAACTGTTTCACCGACAACACCGAAATACGGTATTCAAATCGCCGTTTCGAACGGAAAAATAATTGAAAAATCCGAAAAACCCCTTACAATTCCCGAAAACGGTTTTGTAATTTCCGCACCTGTAAGCAAGATTGATGAATTTCTTGCTGAAAACAAAGTAACGACCAAGATTATGAACAAAATTGTTTCTCCTCAAATTACACTCGATATCAAAACAAATCCCGATTGGGATGATGTAAAACATATTATCGGCGGAGGACCATTCCTTGTAAAAGACGGAAATGTTTATGTTGATTACATTGAAGAAAAATTCAAACCAATTGCGGGAAGAAACCCAAGAACAGCCGTCGGATATACAAAAGAAGGCAATTTCATAATGGTTACAATAGACGGAAGGGAACAAAAATCCGTCGGTGCAGGGCTTTTTGAACTTGCTAAAATCATGAAAAGCTTTGAATGCCTGTATGCAATGAATTTTGACGGTGGCGGCTCAAGTACGATGCAAGTTAACGGAAGAGTTGTCAATGCACCTGCCGTCAAAGGAGGAATTGCTGTCAGCAACGCACTTGCACTTATTGAAAAAACAAATGTTTCAAATTCAATCATCGCTTCCGCAGAAAAATAATTTTCAAAAAAAAAGACCGTATAAACGGTCAATTTAGGAGTTCCCAATTCTCCTCCGGACTCTTGTCCGATAGATTATTAAGTCTTCTTTATTAAAACAAAAGCAACATGTTTTGTGAACTGTTTTTTATTTTTATTTTTTAGTTGTTTTTAGAAAAATACTCAACATTCAGTTATAGTAACGAATTTGTTGAGTATTTTCATCTTTACATTTCTTAACACCCCCCAAAAAACAAATAAATACGGAGGAATTTTGTCAAAATATAAGTTTGTTATTATTTTTCCATGTCGGAATATTTTTGATGTTCAAAATATTTTACTCTGTTCAAAGGCCAAAAGCGGAATTTTGCACGCCCGATAAACCGATCTTCATCCAACAATCCCCAATAGCGACCGTCTTCGGAATTTCCTCTGTTATCACCTAACATAAGATATTTTCCTTCGGGAATAATTTCAGGGCCGCAGTTCATTTCGGGCTTACATTCCGAATAATCACTTTTAACATACGGTTCTTCAAGGATTTTGTCATTGATATAAACGTGATAGATACCGTCATTATTTGGTTTAATTTCATATTTATCACCGGGGAGCCCTACGACACGTTTTATGAATGCAATATCTTCGCAGAGGAAACCGGTAAGTCTTTTAAACATTGTCCAAGCATCATATTTAAGTTCAGTTGACGGAGGATAAAAAATCATGATATCACCTCTGTCAGGGGTCTTATAAAATCTTGAAACTCTTTCTACAAAAATTCTGTCTTT
>CAZOGS010000135.1:0-4507 GCA_964579375.1 uncultured Muribaculaceae bacterium | reverse complement strand
GACAATCCCATCACCCGCCCCATTTTTAAAAAATTGACCCAAACGGGTCTTTTTTTGTTATCTTCATTGACTCAAACTGTTATGCAACTTTTATTGTATATCAGAGTTCTTTTAAAATTTTTAATACCGTATCAAACTGAGGTGCACTTCTCCTTTCAATAATATCATAAATATTTATGTTGGGCAGGTATGCCCAACATACCACATACTCAAAATAACAGGAACATCGTCACTGCAAGGGCTTTGCCCGTGGCAGTCCATTTTGAGCCATTGATTTAATACATTTTTCTATTTACCCAATGGATTACTTCGTCGTTGCACTCCTCGTAATGACGAGGGCTTTTTTCAGTGTCATCCTGAGGCTTCAGCCGAAGTATCTCTTTATATTTCGCATTATCGGGTTAAAACCAACCCGCTTACCATGTGTTAAATGACATTTAATATTAAAACCGAAAATAAATAAAAGGGTTATAAGTATCGCTTGCGATAGATATTGTTGACAAATAAAATAAAAACAACAACCAAACATTTACAAAAACTTTAGCATATTTATTTTTTACGTATATCATATTCTTAAACAACGGAACACAGCACAAAATCGCAACAATAAAAATTATCAACGCTATATTATCAAAATAATATTCAAGTGCATAACTAAATTTTTCCGTATGCAAATGTAAAAATCCGAACATATTCATTAAATAATCCCAAGCGTATTTCATATTATCTGCTCTAAAGATTACGCAACTGATAAGAAACTCAAACACACAATAAAAGTGCATTATGGCATTTACATACCATTTGTGCGGTTTATTCTCAAATTCTTTAATATTGAATATATTTTCAATTATAATAAAAAATCCGTGATAAATACCCCAAACTACAAATGTCCATTCCGCACCGTGCCAAATTCCGGTCAATAAAAACACTATTCCTAAATTTCTCAGCTTCTTTAATTTAGAACAACGACTTCCGCCAAGAGGAATATAAACATATTGTTTAAACCACGTTGATAGAGATATATGCCATCTTCTCCAAAATTCCGTAACGGATTTCGCAACAAAAGGATAATTAAAGTTTTCCATAAACTTAAAACCGAAAATTAAGCCTAAACCGACTGCCATATCGGAATATCCGCTGAAATCAAAATACAATTGAATTGTATATGTAACCGAACCTATCCACGCCACCGCATGTGAAAAATTATGCGGATCCTGTACAAAAATTTTATCGGCTATTGCACCCATTGTGTTCGCTATCAACACCTTTTTCGACAGCCCGATAATAAATCTCTGAACACCTGTTTTAACCTTATCAAAATTAATTTCTCTGCTGTCAATTTGATCGGCTACGTCGTGGTATTTTAAAATAGGCCCCGATACAAGCTGTGGAAATAAACAAATATATAAAGCTATTTTATAAATATTCTTTTGAACTTTACATTCACCTCTGTATACATCTATTACGTACGATAATGCTTGGAATGTATAAAAAGATATTCCTATCGGCATCACTATATCTAATACAGATATGTTTGAATGAAATAAGTTATTACAGTTATCAACTATAAAATTAAAATATTTGAAATATACTAATAATCCTAAATTTGCAAGAATTGTCAACAACAATATCCGCTTTTTTAGATTTGAATATTTATCAATCAGTATCGCTCCTAAATAATTGATAACTATCGTTAACAACATTATCGCCAAATATTTAGGCTCATCCCAAGCATAAAAAATCATGCTTGCAATCAGAAGTATCGGATTATGCAGCTCTTTTTTTGTCACAAAATATAACAAAAGTACAATCGGTAAGAAAAAATAAATAAAAGTCATTGAACTGAATAACATTCTTTACTCCGTTTCAAACAAATTGTACAATTTATCAATATTTTCATAAGTGATACAAAAAATTATAATTTCAGGTTTATAATCAAGCATTTCTTTTTCATAACGGCTAATTATTTTAAATTCATCCTTTTCTTGTATGCCTACAACATCGTTATTTCTTATGCGTTTAACGTGTCTGAAACAGAACGGGATAAATTCCGTAAGGCTTTCGTTTTGACTTGTTCCCAACAAGATAATTCTGTGATTTACGGCTTTATCATAATTATATATTTTACCATAATGATATTTTTCAAATATTATCGTTTCATCTAAATTATCAAAATCTTTATTTCTGTAATAACGATAATCGTATTTATGGTAAATTTTGCAGACAGAATCCATAATTCCCATTCTCATGCAATCTTGTCCGTAATTAAAATCCCGTAAAAAATCACCTCTGACTTTTTTATCATAGAAAATATCATAATCATTAATTGTTAAAGTTTTAACATCCGGAAAATCTTTACTGATAACCTTCATAAGCTCTTGATAACCGATAAACGCTCCGTCATCAGTCCAATGATGCTCCGTCTTGAAATAAAGTACAGACCCTTTCTCTGCCGCTTCCTTCATCCGTTCATAAGGATAAATTATTTTTAAATCATTTTTTCTCTGCAATCCGTGTACGTAATCTAAAAAATCTTTATGTCTATAATCATCTTTTATAAAATTACATTTCGTTGTGTGAATATCCGCTTTGTTCGGTACTATTAAAACGTATAATTTGATATTATGAGCCTTGCAATATTTATTAAAATCAAACAGGGCTTCAAAATTCTTTTTTACAGTTTTCATATCATAATGCCCAAAACTCCATATAGGATACATTGTTTGTGTGTCACTGTCCAAATATCCCTTTTCACACTTATTTGCAATTAAAAAAGTTAATGAGTTCTTGCAATTAATAAAATATTGTCTTAAATAAAACCTGTCATTAAACCACTCATTAAAATCATTACCGAAATTGTAATTAAATTTTCCTTCTTGCGTAATCAACGGATGCCATTTTGCCAAAAATCTGTTTTCTTGTTTCGATGTTTCTTCCTGACTGATATGACTCATCGGTACAAACAAAAATATAAAAAATATTACCAAAAATATAAAATCACTGTTCGATTTTTCTTTAATAACTCCAAAAACAGACTTCGATTTAAAATTTACCAAATATCCGTTTTTGACAATAATGGTAATAAGTGTTATTACTATTGCTATTATTGTTATTTTTATCAACTACAAGTCCCCTTATAAAGAGATTTAACCGTTAACAATACCTTCGTATTTTACAACCTGTCATTATTATACAGCAATTTATAAAAAATTACGGCAAAATATTCCAAACAAAGATAATATTCAATATTTTTTAATACTGCAAAAATTTTTTTGAAAAAACAGGCAATTTTTTTTATCAATTTTACTTTATATATGTGTGGATGAGTTTTCATCCGGATAAATCCGTTTTTTGCATTTACTAAAACCTGTAAAAATAAGGTTTTAGGTAATTTTGTTAAGTTTTGTTGCAAAAATCATATAAAAATATCAATTTTTTCTTCTTTATAAACTTTATAAAGGAGTAGAGAGTTTGAGAGAAGAAGTAAATAATGTTAAACGTTAACAACTTAAACGCAGCATCAAAATTACTTAACAACAAAAATTTATTAAGCAACAATCAACTTTCTTCAAATGATGTTCAAACAATGGTTTCTATCTTCGATGCTGTTAACTCTAACTCTTCTGTTTCTTCAACTTCTTCAGTAGATTCTTTCTTAAACAGCTCTATCTTCGCTGCTGAAGATGATGGCCAAGATGACGGCAAACTCACTTTCGGCGAATCAGTTAAAAGCATTTTCAAAGGTGCTGTAAAATCTTTCACAAATATGTTCTCATCCCCCGAAAACATCGCTAAAACAGCAATCGGCGGTATTGCTTGTGCGGCATTAATCGCAGTTACAGGCGGAGCGGCTACTCCTTTCATCATCGCAGGCGGTGCAGTTATGGGCGGTATTCAAGTCGGTAAAGGTGTTTACGATGCTTCTCAAGCTAAAACAGATGACGAAAAAAGAGCAGCTTTAGAAAATGTCGGCAGCGGTACCGCTACAATCGCAATGTCTTTGGCGGCAGGAAAAGCTTATTCAAACGCTACAGGTTCTTCCTTAACTTCTATCTCAACTTACAAAGAAGCTGCTGCTAACTCTATCAACAACGCTCAATCTTTTATGAAATTAACTCCTTCCGCTGCTAAAGCAGAAATCGCAAGCGTTACTTCTTTAGACCAATCAATCAATTGGATGCAAGACGAAAACGCTTTGAACCAAATGTATGAAACCGATTCAACCGGTACAATGAAAAAATTCGGTTACCAATTAATCGAAGGCTATACTAAAAACAACGAAGAAGCAATTTCTAAAAAAAGAAACATCTTCGCTTAATAATCTGACTCTTTAATCTTTAATCTTTTATCTTTAACAAAAAAAGAGATTGGCTAAAACCAATCCCTTTTTTGTTTTTGCAAATTAAATTACCTGTTATATCTTCTTTGAGTCAAGTCTGCTTTTCTCATTCGGATGTTTTCGGGAGTAATTTCCATAAGTTCATCTTCGCCGATATATTCCATGCAA
>CAZOGS010000134.1:0-4518 GCA_964579375.1 uncultured Muribaculaceae bacterium | reverse complement strand
TGCGATTTACATTATATTTTTGTTTTACGTTAGCTAACTTTATTTAATTTTTTCAACGCACAAAAACTCACCCATATCATCTTTTTCTCTCAGCAATATTTTTGTATTTTGTTCTATCCAATTATTTATTTCATTTAGCTTTACGGAATCCTCATAATGGGGAGTGTTATAGAACCAAATATGAGTACCTGTTTTTAAGTCGTCGAGATAGTAATTATCTTCTTGAAAGTAATCATAGACAAATGTGTCATTTTCATAGGATTGGTATATAAAATTCTTTTCATAACTTTTTTCACGATAATAGAGTTTTATAGCTCCATCCCCTTGTCTGTCAACAAATATTTTATCTTCAGGATTAACCGTATGTTCGTCCAAATGTTTTATATATTCTTTGCAATTTGAGCGAATGAACCAATATTGTTTATCTTCGATTTGTATTTTATTTATATTTCCAAAGAAAAAAAACAGTTTCACAACTATCCACAGAGATAACAAAGCAAATAAGGTTTTAACCATTTTGTTTTTTGTCTGGATTATATCCAAAGGTTTTATACAAATAATCATAAATATAGGAGCTAAATATAAAATTGCCCTGTTATCGGTAAACGGATACCAATGTAAAAATCCCGATATCATATTCAGAACAATCGGCATTAATAAAAGATAAGCCAATAATCTGTCTTTTATCAAGGCAGTAATAATTCCAACGAGGAAAAGGACAAACAAAGTTTTTTCCGAAAACAAATATGTTGTCAAATTGCGAATAGAAGACATCGCATCATTAAGAGAATAAAAAGCGAAAGCTTCATCTTTCCATAGAGTTAATATTCCGTTCGCCATCATTCCTTTAAAAATCAACAAATATTGAACAAGCAATCCTAAAAAGTAGGGAATTAACAAACACAAAACAGGTTTAAAAGTTTTATTTTTTATAAATTTATACACAAAATAAAGGCAAATCGAAAAGGATAAAAATTCTGCAGTAAAAGAAAAATATCCGACAGAGGAAAATATTATACCGACAATAAGTGCGGTTTTTGCGTTATTAATTTTATCTTTTGTTTTAAAGAACAATAACAACAGAAGTAGCGTAAAAAACACGTCCGAAGAATATTGTTTAAATTCTTGAGAGTAGTAAAGGAGCTGATAATTTATAATTAAAGCGGTCATTAAAACCAAATTAAGTATTTTATTTTTAAACAAAAAGTCTTTAAAGAAAGGAACAATTGTAAAAGACAAGAGTCCGAAAAGATATGAAGTAAATCTTAAAGCGACTTCATTCATGCCAAAGACGGAGTATATGACTTTGTTAATTACTAAAAATACAGAGGGGCAACTTTGAGCAAATTCAAGATCTCTAAAAAGCCCGCAAAAAGATCTTCTTTTAATAATCTGAATTAATGCACCTTCATCCCCGAAAAAACTCGGTTCGTTAAGTAAAACGTCTGTTCTTATTATTATTCCCAATATTATGATAACCGCAATTGCGGCAAAATACAGTATATTTAAAATTTTTGTCGTTTTAGGCATTATAAATTCTTTTTTTTAATAATTGTAACATGGAAAAAAATGAAAATCATTTAACAATCAAAAAACAATTATAAGTGCAAAGAACGACGATGAAGACAAACAATAAACTTTTGGTTATCTTGACGGTAATCAAACAAATTATTTTTTCGTTCCGTTACCTTTGTATGTTATAATTTTTGTCATGAATAATACGGGAAAGAAATATATAAAATTTTCAGAATTGTTGTTATGCACAATAATCATCATTATCGGTATTTTTCTCAGAACGAAAGTTTATTTGGCTGATTTGTCGTTTTGGGTTGATGAAGAAGCTTTAATTTTAAACGGAATGGAAATTTTAAAAGGAAATGAACCTTGTTTTAGAGGATTAGCAGCGGAATATTCCCCTCCGGTGTTCTTTTTCTTTGCAAGAATTATTTATTCATTTTTCGGATTAAACGAAATGGCTTTACGGGGAATTCCGTACATCGCTTCAATAATCACATTACCTTTATTTGCGATTTTTGCAAAAAAGGTAATAAAGACTCCGTTTTTGTTTTTATTTCCGTTATTTTACATAGCAATAAACGACGAATTAATATTCAACAGTCAATATTTCAAATTTTATTCTACGGACTTTTTATCAGTTGTGGCAATTTCTCTTTTCGTGTTTTGTTTGGAGAATTTGAATAAAAGAAATTTTATACTTTGCCTTGTATTTTCCGCAATCTTTGCGTGGAGCGGTTTTAACCCGATTTTTTACTTGTCGGGAATTTCCGCTTGTATGTTATTTTATATTTTGAAAAATTCCACCGTAACAAATTTGAAGAAATTTTTAATTTTTGTAACCGTATGGAGCAGTTTGGCAGGTCTATATGTTTGGGAAGTTTTAACGAGAAGAACAAACACCGAATGGCTTAAAGCTGCATGGGCACAAAACGGAAACTTCTTTCCTCACACAATGAAGGATTTCTCAAATTTATTTGAATATCACATTCCGATTGACGTTCAGGCAACAATGCTGTTTTTATTTCTTATTGTCTGTCTTTGCGGATTATTTTTAATGATAAGAAAGTTCAAATTAAGAACGGTTTGTTTTATTTCCCCTATTTTTATCATGTTGATTTTGGCAGCTATGAACAAATTTCCTTTTATTACAAGACAAACTTTGTGTTTAATGCCTGTTTGGCTCTTATTAGTAACGAAATCCGTCGATTTTTCGGAATGGAAATCAATAAATAAGTATTTATTAGTCATTCCGACAGTTTGTACAATTTTTTTGACTTTTATATTCAAAGACTACAATTTTTCATATATAAAACAAATTATAGATAATCCTGATTATTGCAGAATGTCAACGGGGAGAGAATTTTATCAATTTTTGAAAGATAATTATGAAGATAATTCCCAAAATGCTATATATTCTTATGCAAGAAGCTCTTCCTTGAGATTGTATGACAATGAGAAAAAAATGATTAGAGAAACGGATATTTTTGACGAAGATGATTTTTATACGTTCCTATCCAAAGTCGACAAACATAAAAAAATACACATTTATGTAAAAGATTACCCTTATATAGGTACAAACTCAAGTGAAGAATATTCTTATGTAAAACAGAATTTCAAGATAATCAAGGAAGTCGATGACGGACAAGGTAAATATGTCATTTTCAAAAAACAATAGAAAGAATATGCATTGAAACAGCACTATTTTACACCGATTTTAAAGACGATATCATTCTATAAATTTAATTTCTTAGCAAGCTTCGGTACAACAACATCCCAATACTTTTCAGACGGATGCGGATCGTTTTCTGAAACATTATATTGTACATCTTCTAACGAAATATCGGTCAGTTCACTTTGTCTTATTACTATAAATCCGTCATTTTCAAGTCTTTTCAATAATGATTCATGCTTTAATGATTCATTTTGAATAGTATCAAATGAAAATATTACAAATTTTGCATTCGGAAAATGTTGCGAAGCTTTTTCTTTGGATTTGTGTAAGAGAAAGAATGCATAATCTTCCAAGTACTGTATTTTTTTTGGAGAATCAAAATTGTTTATTCTCATCTCTCTTTCAAGATATTTTACAAGATATAATCCATTCAAATATTTAGGCAAAAGAGGCTTCTCTTCTATTAAATCACCATTTTTATCCTGCTTATCATACCGATATCTCAAGTATAAATAATCGTCAAATTCCTGAAAAGTATAACGAATTAAACGTGCAGCATGTAATTCATAAGAATAGAAAAAGAATAAATATTCAGGTTCTGTTTTAATATCATCATACAAGGACTGCGAATTTAATTGCCAATACATATGCTGAATACCTTTTCCTGCTAAACCACGATTGTATACAGGACGTTTTGTATATTCAGATAATTTATAACTTACAAGCTCCGTATCTTTTTTTAAGCCCGACCCAAATACATAAGAACAGCCAAACAATACCAAAGGTTTTTTCTTATACTGCAAACCAACAGGTTCACGAACCGTATCTTTAATGAATGAATCTAAATTCTCACTTTCTAAAGTAAGATTTATATTATAATGAAGTTTTTCAGGATTTTCATTATACGTAGCAATATGCTCTTCTAACATTTTTGCAGTATGCAGAAATAACAAAAATTCAGCAACACAAAGCAATAACAGAATTATTACAATATTAACAACTAAAAACTTTTTCATAATATAAACTTTTGATAATCGCAAACATTTCAATATTACTGCGATTTTTGTCTTTTTTCAATAAATTCACAATTATATATACGTTTTTTTACAAAAAGTGCCATTTTTACACTGATAATTAATTGTTCGGTTGTATCGGAAGTCTAAAGCTTACCTGCTTGCCTGTTATCGAAAATTTTCTGAAAGTTGCCATAAAGTATAAGACCGTAATTAATTGTTCGTACTTGATAATGCACGCTGAATGACCGAAATTTGTAGGATGAGGGTTTGTCGGTTGGGCATACCTGCCCAACAGCATTCAACCGAGTATTT
>CAZOGS010000133.1:0-4545 GCA_964579375.1 uncultured Muribaculaceae bacterium | reverse complement strand
AATTTACGAATAATTATATTGCCTATGTTTTCAACATGTTATATACATTTGATGAATTATATACAAGTATATCTTTGATAAAAAGTATTTTTTTCTTGCTCGGTAAGCGAAAAGAAAGCCGATTTTTCATACTCGTAGCAACATTCTTCTCCACAATCTTTCGTTTCTTTTTCCTTTATTAAATCCAAACACGACATCTCTAAAACATAAAGAGCTCCCAAAGCGTTTATAATATTTTCCTGGTTAGCCAACTTGTAAAAAGGAATATTGTTATACGAAGGCAATTTTGTAGTTCTTTGATGTTTAACTTTATTGTATAAATTCCACCATTTTGGATTATTCGAAGATATTTTTGAAATACCGTTTTTATCTATTTGAACCTTATAAAACCAATCTTTCCACGGACAAATATCTTTACTCAAATCTTTGACAAAAATCTTACTCTCAGTAAAATCGGGAAGACTATCGGTAATGGTTTTACAATAATGTTGAATTTTATCACCGTCAAAGGTATTGTCAATTTCCTTGCAAAATTCCTTACAAAAAACATCTATTTCGCTACCGATTGTTTGATATTGTTTAGAATATTCCGTTGAATAAGCTTTTGCATTATATTCGTCAATTGCAAGATACCTTTTTGTTAAAAGAAAGTCTTTTTCCAATAAAAGATAGTATTGCCAATATATTTCAAAAAACTCTTTTGCTGTCATAAAATTCCCCGTGTCTTTTACTTGATTTTTGGCAAAAAACGATTTTACAATTCTGAAACCTTTTAGGTTTTACTTCGTTACTTCAATCTCTGAATTAACAATAAAAACAATATCTTTACCGAATTTTTAGATTTTATGATATAGTTCCTGCTAAATTCATAATTTTACATGTCGTCTTTAACCGAGAAACGGTAATAAAAATCGACTTATAAATAAATTTGTTACCAATCAAAGTATGTTAGTGTAAAAATACGACCATTACTTTCCTTTATATAAACAAACAGCTTTTCATCTTTGGATTAGGTCTTATTAACCATTTCATTGTAATCATTTATGTATTTTTCTTTAGTTCGTTTTTTATTATCAGCATCTAAATCCGTTTCGCCGTTTTCAATATAATAGTTCCAACATTCAACAAAGTCTTTATCCATATAATCAATTAAAGTTTTACCAGACTTTTTAAGTTCGATATCAGTAGGAAAATCTGCTCGAGCAAATTGCGGGATTTTCTTTGTTTCGTGAGTAACACTACAGTTAATGTGTTCAATTGCCACATTTAAGATTTGAGTAATTTCATTATATTTTTTTGCAGTAATATCAAATGCTTTCAATGTCAAATTTCTACCTTCATGCAAAGGAACATGATATACTCCGGAATCATTAATATAATCAGGTATCCAAGAAGTATCGAAATGAATGTGAATACAATTTTCCACTGCTCTCGTCGCCCAAAAAGCACCGCCTTCAAACATACAATATTGGCTGCGCAATGAATTAACGCTATCTAAAAACAGAACTAATTCATTAATTGCAGCTATGTTTTCTTTAATATCATCCGATAATCTTGAATTTGCCACCACCTCATGCGTAGTATAGAAAATATCGTTTTCTTTTGCACCTTTAAGGCGTAAAAGATTATAGATAAAATCGGAAAAGCGTCTATCTTTTTTAGAGTGTGAAATAAACAATTTATATATTTCTTTAGCTTCCGCATCTGGCGTTCCTTTTAACTTACTGCCAACTGCAACAATGACGTCATTCGATTGTTTTTCATCCATGCCCATGCTCAATAAGTCTCTTTTAATGGCTTTTTGAGCATTCTTTTTTGCCGTGCTTTCCAAAATTGATTTACGTCTTTTGTTTTCTTTCGACACTTCTTCCGTAACATTGTTTCTCACACCAATTAGCCGCGTAACTATCTTTTTAACAATTGTAATAAGCAATGCAACTCTCGGGTCGTGAATATCTACGTCTTGTCTGTTTGATGTCGTTATATCTTCAAGTCTATTATCATCCAACAAATCAAACGAAATCTCGCCTTCAATATAGTTTGCGCCTTGCTGAGTGTTTTTAATATATCCCATAAAATCTTCAACAGCCAGTTTATTTCTTATATATAAACGCAACTTATTAGGATTATAGTATCTATTTTTGATAAAATTTTTATCATTCTTTTGTGCTTCCAAAGAATCTATACTTGCGTGTATACCTATCCAACCTTTTAATTCATATGGGATATCCACTCTTTTCCCGTCAATTTCAATAGGGTAAACACCTTTTGTTTCCGGAATAGCAGTAAGACTTTCATCTTTTCTTATTTTTTCTAAATATTCTAAATCAAAAGACTCTCCGTACAATAACGGCATTTTAAATTTACTGCTTTCAAACGCTTGATTTGACATAAGTGCAATCATATTTTTGAAAGCAACTTTTTTCTTCATTTCAATCGGGTTTTCAAAATCAATGACGTCAGTAGTTGTAAATTTTGTAAAAAACTGAACTTTCACTTTGGGCATGTTCTCATAAATAAAATAGTTTGCCATAATAAGAGAAAGCCCGTTAATAGCTTCTTCCGCCATATTGGTCAAATTAACATCAAATAATTTCAATAAAGTACCTTTGTGTTTTTTATCAAATAAGGGTTTTAAGAAAAATGTATCCGATTCAATTTGCACTAACATTGGTTGTGTATTTGTACGATCCTCAAAATCGAATTGCCAACAAGTTCCTCTTGCAGCTTTTTTACGAGTTAAAAATTCAAATTTTTTTGTTAAAAACAATGCGGCCAATTTTCCGACGCCTTTTCTGCCCATTAAATTGTCTGCATCCGTAGCATTATTTCTCTTGTTATTTCCGATTACGACATATTTTTTGCGTATTTCATTAGGCGACATGCCATCCCCGTCATCAAGTATTTCAATAACGGAATGTTGTTTGTTTGACATATCGATATAAACATACACATTTTCAGCATGTGCGTCAATGCCGTTTGCGATAAGCTCGGAAAGCGCTGCCCACAAATTCGAGTACATTCCCTTACCAAGCAATGTTAGTGCCGCATATCCCAACGTAAATGGAATTTTTTCGTTAGTCATTGTTTTCTCCTAATGTAAGACGTATTTTTTGTGCTACCGCCATTGCTAAAAGCGGCGGCACTGCATTACCGATTTGTTTTGTAACATCTGTTCGCGTGCCATAAAATTCAAACCAATCAGGAAAAGACTGTATCCGTGCCCCCTCTCTCGGCGTTAATGTTCTATCTTGATTATAATGAATACATCGTAATCCGGAAGGCGTACACAAATTGTTTGTTATGGTAGTTGATGGTTGATTTGCGACAAGACGTCCGTATGTATTGTTATATCCAGATGTAAGTCTATATTCTTTTGGAATTATACCATTATCGACCAACGCATTAAAATCATTTTTACCTTGTCCTTGCTTTACGTTTCTTATAACTGTCCGTATTTTATCTCCGTAATGACCGCAAAAGTGTTGGGTAAGTGAACAACTATTTTTTCGCATTAAACTTTGATAATCGTTTTGTGGTACCTTAACATAATCGGTTTTTGCTTCATTTTCGCCAATAACAGGCAAATCGGAAATTGCTTCTTCGATAGTTATTTTATGGGATTGTTTTGGAATGAAATTCCAATCCCAATTTAATTTCAAATCTTTTCGTATGCCTATAATAAAAACTCTTTCACGATATTGCGGAATGCCAAAATCAACCGCATTAAGCACTTGATAATCGATATCATACCCGAAATCCGTATCGATTTCGGCAAATTGTTTCTTTATTTGTTCAATTATTAATTTACCATATCCCATTATGATAGGTTTTCTCTTAATTACGGTTTTCCCGAGCCGCTCTGCTTTTTCTTCTAAATACCTTATATCGCCGTTTTCATTGGTTTCGTAAAAAACTTCACGCATTGAAAGCAAACCTTTTACATTTTCGAATAAAAACATTTTCGGTCGCACGATTTTAAGAATTCGCAGATATTCTTCATAAAGTTTTGCTTTATCATCAAATCGTCGTTGCCCGACTGTACTAAAAGACTGGCAAGGAGGACCGCCGACGATTAAATCAACAGAACGATTGCCTATAAGTGTATCGATTTTATCTTCAGTTAATTTACGGATATCAGTATTTTGCATATTTATATCCGGAAAATTTTTCTCAAATGCTTTTGCCGCAGCCACCGAAAATTCATTAGCAAATATGAACTCATTGTTTGTTTTACGAAATTCTCCGTTAACGAGTTTATAATAAAATCCAAACGTTAATCCGCCTGCTCCAGAAAATAAATCTACAATTTTCATAATCACCCCATATAATCAGGTTTTATCATTTTTTGTATTAATTCCACACAAACCGTATTACCGGCTTGCTTGTATTGTTCACGCTCGGGAACGGTGTTCGGAAACATAAACTCTTTCGGAAAACCTTGTAACGCAAGACATTCCGACGGTGTAATATTACGAATCCCGAAATCATCTTTTATAATCGGTATGCGGTCATAATACGTTCCCATATTCGCTTTCAACGTAA
>CAZOGS010000132.1:0-4574 GCA_964579375.1 uncultured Muribaculaceae bacterium | reverse complement strand
GAAAAAACGACATCTTCTTTTTTTGATTTAGCGGAGAAAGAAAAACTTGCAGGATTTTCAAAATCTCTTGCCCAAAGCAGACTTGAACTTACTTCAAAATTATTCGGAACGATAGCTCGTGCAATTTCAAAATTGTTTTTTGCATCGTTAATCGGAACGGAATAAAACTCAACCGTTTCGCAAAAAGCAGGTGTTGAGCTAAACATTGCAGCCAAAACAAACAAAATATTAAAAAATCTTTTCATAACTTCTCCTGTCAAAAATATTATACAAAAGAAATGTAAACAGACCTAAAATTTAACAAAAATTGAAAAAAGACACAAAAAAAGAGGTCTTGAACCTCTTTTAAAATGGTGCGTCTGGCGCGATTCGAACGCGCGACCTATCCCTTAAAAGGGGAGTGCTCTACCTGCTGAGCTACAGACGCAAATCCTTGCTCGTTTATAATAACAAGAACAAAATCTACAGTCAACAACTTTTTTGTATTCATTTTAAAAAACAAAAATTGCTTACTATATTTCAGTCTTTTGTTCTTCTCTTTCTTCCGAAAGCTCTTCTTCTTTAGGCTTATGCTGAACTTTTATTTTAACAATTCTCGTGCCGTCAAGCTCTGTTACCGTAAGAATAAAATCATCCCATTCAACGGTATCGTCAACTTCCGCCATTCTGTCCAATTGTTTCAAGATAACACCGGCGATTGTTTCAACATCTTCTTCTGCAGGGATTTCTTTTTTGAAAAAGTCCGCAAATTCATCAATTCTCATTATGCCGTTTGCGAGATACTCATCGTCGCCGACTTTAACAATATCAGCTTCTTCATCGGTATCAAACTCATCTTGAACTTCTCCGACAATTTCTTCCAAAATATCTTCAAGAGTAATTAAACCGCTCGTTCCGCCAAATTCGTCCACAATAATCGCCATTTGCACTTTATTCGTTTTAAAATCACGAACAAGCTTATCTAACGGCACCGTTTCGGGGAAAAACTTAGCTTCTCTCAGCATTGCTCTAAGGTTAAATTCCTGTCTGTTTATAGTCATTGCATACAAATCTTTTACGTGCAACAACCCGATAATATGATCCAAATCCTCTTCATAAACGGGATATCTCGTATATTGGTTATCCAAAATCGTTTTTTCAAGCTCTTCAAATTCAATATCCACAGGCAAAGCAACCATATCGGGACGAGGACTCATAACCTGTTTCGCATCCTTATCCGAAAATTCAAAGATATTTTGAAGCATGTTCTTTTCTGTTTCGTTCAAAATACCTTCATTATAGCTTGCCTCAACAATCATACCGATTTCTTCGGGAGTATGAACAGAATGCGAAGATGCCGCAGGGTTGATATGAATTAATTTCAACATATAATTTCCGAAACCGTTCAAAAGGAAAATAAACGGTCTGAATATTTTTGCGATATGAAGCATCGGTTTTGCAATAAACAAAGCCGTTCTTTCCGGATATTGCAAAGCTATTGATTTCGGCATCAATTCACCGATTACAACGTGCATAAAAGTAATTAACGCAAAAGCAATACCTGTCGCACAAGAGTGTGCCGCAATCGTTTTTTCTATCCCCGGCAGAAAGGCAAATACAGGTTCCAAAAGTGAAGCAAGCGTTGACTCGCCGACCCAACCTAAACCGATACTTGCTATCGTGATACCAAGCTGAACAGCAGCAATATACGTATCTAAATGTTCTATTTCCTTGCAAACTAAATCAGCAAGCTTGTTTCCGTCTTTGGCAAGCTGTGCCATTTTTGTTTGCCTTACGTTTACCAATGCAAATTCCGAAGCAACGAAAAATCCGTTCGTCAGAAGCAAAAGGGCAATGCCCATTAATTTTAAAAATGTTAGTTCAATGTCCATAGTTTTCTCTACTAATTGTAATTATACAATTAAAATCAATATTTATCAACCCGATGGAACAGAACCCGCAAAACCTTTGCAATTATGACTTTCCCTCTTTTACAAATGTTACATTGGCGGTTTGTCTGATGTGGAGTGACAACATCCGACCAAGCCGACAATTTTACCCTTTCTGAAAATAGGGATTTTTATCATTTTATAACAGCCTTTTTTACCGTCTTTAAAAGTACAAAATTCAAAGACATGACGTTTGTTTTCTTTTAAAACAAATTCATCTTGTGCCTGCAACATTGCAAGCTCTTCTTCGCCCATCATTCCGTGAATATTTTCATGATTTATAAACTTTTGTCCGAGAATATCTTCTTTTTTGATATTTAACATTTCACAAAATTCTTTATTAACGTTTATAAATCTGTTGCGAGCATCCTTAATCCAAACAGCGACAGGGATATCGTTGAAAAATCTTTTAAATTTTCTTTGTTCTCTTTGCAATTTGTGTATTAAAGAATATTTTTCCGTGACATCGTTGATTACGGTTTCAACGGCAATTATTTCTTTCTTTTTGTTATATATTGGGGTTTTGATACCTTCAACACACAATGAACCTCTTTTGGGGTGCATAAATTCATGGTGGAAGGTATATTTTTTCAGCGTATTCAAAACAATCTTTTCTTGCTTTATACAAGTTGCGGCATGTTTAAAAGGAAATATGTCGGTAAGATATTTTCCGACAATGTCATCGGCACTTTCATAACCGAGATATTTTGCATAAGCATCAGATGCAGCGATAAACTGACCTTCCGTGTTTTTTATGTTGACCATTACAGAGCTGAGTTTTAACCAGTTTTGCCATAAAGAAACATCCGAAATATCATACGTTTCCGCCAAAATTTATCTCCTTTTTTCTCTCTCCGCAGTTTTAAAACTCTATTACTATTGTAACATATTTTAAAAAACCCTGCAATAGAAAAACGCCTTGAAAAATCAAGACGTTTTTCGTATCTATAAATCAGTAATCAATCACTTAACAGCTTTTTCAAGCCCGATTGCACTAATTTTTTGCTTTAGGTCCTGCATTTACGATTTCTGCGGGCATATTGGGATATTTTGCAGCAAAGTTATCTGCAAACATTTTAGCCAATTTGTCAGCTTGTTCATCGTAAGCTGCTTTATCTTCCCACATTCCTCTTGCATCTAATTTTTCATCGGGAACATTCGGACAGTGAACGGGATAATCCACATTGAATACATCGTGATGTTTAAATTCGATGTTATCAAAGTCACCGTTCAAAGCCGCAGTAACCATTGCTCTTGTGTAGCTCAACTTCATACGTTTTGCACCTGAAGAAGCACTTCCGCCTGCCCAGCCTGTGTTTACGAGGTAAACTTTTGTGCCGTATTTTTCAAGTTTTTCACCGAGCATTTCAGCGTAAACCGAAGCATCCATCGGCATAAACGGTTCACCGAACAATGTTGAGAATGTCGGTTGCGGTTCTGTAACGCCTCTTTCTGTTCCTGCTAATTTTGATGTAAAGCCTGTTACGAAGTGGTACATTGCAGCGTTTTTATCCAATCTTGAGATAGGAGGCAATACGCCGAACGCATCAGCCGTCAAGAAAATAACAACTTTCGGAATTCCGCCTTTTGAGGGGATTTGAGCGTTGTTGATATAATCAATCGGGTAACCTACACGAGTGTTTTCCGTTAATGAACCGTCTTCAAAGTCAAATTCTCTTGTTTCAGGATTCATAATTACGTTTTCAACCAATGAACCAAACTTGATTGCGTTGTAAATATCGGGTTCGTTTTCTGCTGAAAGGTGAATACATTTTGCATAGCAACCGCCTTCAAAGTTGAATACACCATCAGGTGACCAACCATGTTCATCATCACCGATTAATTTTCTTGCAGGGTCTGCGGAAAGAGTTGTTTTACCTGTTCCCGAAAGACCAAAGAATACAGCTGTTTCGCCCGATTGAGGATCCATATTTGCCGAACAGTGCATAGGAAGTACGTTTTTCTTAGTCATAACGTAGTTCATTGTTGCAAATACCGACTTCTTAATTTCACCTGAATATTGTGAACCGCAAATGATAATCATATGTGCTTCGTAGTCAATAGCGATACATGCTTCTGAATTTACACCGTCAACTTCGGGATCACACTTGAAGCCAGGAGCACAAAGGATTGTATAATCCGCTTCGCCGTATGCGTTCAATTCTTCTTCCGTCGGACGAATTAACAATTGGTGAATGAACAAGTTTTGGCTTGCCAATTCATTGATAACTCTGAATTTTTGAGTATATTTTTTGTCTGCACCTGCGAAACCGTCGAAAATAAATACTTCACGACCTTCTAAGTATGCAGCGATTTTTCCCTTAATTGAATTGAATTGTTCTCTTGAAATAGGTCTGTTAACCTTTCCCCAAGCGATTTCATTATGAACACCGTCTGTATCAACGATGAATTTGTCTTTAGGTGAACGACCGGTGTATTTTCCCGTAGTAACAACCAAAGCTCCTTTTTTGCTCAAAGAACCTTCTCCACGACGCAATGCAGCTTCTGTCAATTGTGCCGGAGTTAAATTACGATATACAGCCTTAGGTCCTATTACACCTAATTTCTCAATTCCGTATGTTTCCATTACATTTCTCCTTAAACCAAATGTGTATGTTTCACACTTAATCATAATACAAACATAAA
>CAZOGS010000131.1:0-4579 GCA_964579375.1 uncultured Muribaculaceae bacterium | reverse complement strand
TGTTTGAGGTAAAGCAAATTCGTTTATAGTCTGTCACCCGTATATCGCAAAGCACAACATATCGCGTTATCGTCATCGGAACACACTATATATATTTTACAATAAACTCTTTATTCGATAGCCCTTCTTTATTTATCGAATTATAAGCGTTTTTCTATGTTTGCTATTCTGATTTTGCACCGAAAAACTTCAACTCGTTTTTTCAAAATAGGCATCTGCGTCTGTTTTGTAGATAACATATGCCTTAGAATGCACACATATCATTCAGCGGAACAATCTTTTTATACGCACATATAAATTAAATCCGCTATATGTTTTCATTAAAAATATGGTTTTAACGTATCAATCAATTCATACATCTTTGTCCCCGGATTAGAATTCGAAGGTGACTTATCTTTATTTTGTTCTTGTAAACGGATAGCATTTTTTATTGCGACATTAATATATGGTTCAAGGATTAAAAACATATCATCTCTATTTTTTTCATATTTCCCGACATTGATATCATTCAACCACTTATCAAGTTTCGGAAAATAATCATTTCTATGCAGATCCGATTGATAGTAAGCAAAATGCAACAGGAACCAAAGTTCTATGCATTGATTGGACCATATTGCATGATATCGACACTCCGAAGTGCTATTTTTCTTACATAATTCCGGAACGCTATCGATTTTATCTTTCGGAAAATCATCCGTGTCATATACAATCCAAACGTGTTTAAAACTAAATTGTCTTTGATTGCCCTCAACTATTCTTTTAGCGTCCTCAAAAAGTCCGACTGTATTATTGCCGTCACCTCTTATATCCAAACTTATACGATTTTTATATTTTTCATTAATTCTATGTTTTATTGCTTCAAAATAATTAGGTTCCGTTTTCGTCCCCTCGGTAACAATTAAATGATACTCCGGATAAATATATCTTTTTGTATCGGTTCTCTTCCTTAACCAATCTTTCTCTTGATCCGATTTTTTAACAGGTTTTAAACTCATGCAAAATCCTCCCAATCAAGCATTTTTTTGAAATAAGGATCGGCACCGTATCGCCCTTCTAAGTATTGCTTGTTGTAAGATGCTGTCGCATTTATTCTTTTTCCATCTTCTTTTCTAATTTCATATAGTGAATACAACTCACTACTATGTTCATCATCAAGAGCAGCAAACCAAATTTCATCTCTACGAAACACCTCGTTGCTCATTGTTGACATGTCGTGCGATGTGAACAATAGTTGTGCTCCGCTTTTATTTATTTTCGGATCTGTAAATAAAGAAATAATATATCTTAACAACTTTGGATGAAGTTTTGCGTCAAGTTCATCAATAATTGCAAGTCGCCCGGTCTGTAAAGCAATCATTAAAATCGGGAGAGAGCCAAAAAGTTTTCTTGTTCCCGCCGATTCTTTACTCAATGATAAAGAATACTCGACGTTATTTATTTTTCGTGTCAATAAAAAGTCTTCTTTTTCGCTATCATAACGATAGTCGCAAATATCTATACCCATTTCGTTCAATAGATTAAGCAAAGGTTTCTTAAACGATTCATTTTCGTTGATCATAATCTTTAAGTCTGTAATCGGATTTGCATAATTCCGAATCACGCAAGACTCAAACCATTCTTGAACTTCAACTATTACGGGTATATTGTAATTTATCGCCAAAAACGATAAAAACAACATCTTCGGATTAACGTCTGTATTAATACCGCTTTTCCCTATGCTCGCGCCTAAATCTATACTGTTTTCTTCGCGAGTAAAAATTACTGCTGTTTTTTTTGCCCCGATTCCTCTTCTAAATAACGATTCGGATATAACGACATCATTTTTTACGGACACATAATATCTATACTCATTGTTATTTTTTCTGAAATATAAATTAAATTCTGTAGGTTCGTTTTTTGACTTTTCATTATATAAAAACGGATCGCAATTAACCCTCTGCTGCACTATCAAATTCAATCGATTCTTTTTTAATTCATGAATCGGAGAAACAACCATTGTTATCAAACAAGATAAAGCTTGCAATAATGTCGTTTTTCCTCCTCCGTTAGGACCATATACAACACTGACAGGTAATAGCGGCGTTGCCTTATCTGCCGATTTTATTAAAGAATCTTTAAATTCGTTTAAATCTCCTGCTTGAAAATCAAATATCGTTTCATTTTTATAAGACTTAAAATTATTAAAACCAAATTGACACAACATATTTTGTCGCCTCCTCATGCTACATTATACAATTATAATAGCCGTTTGTCAAGTTTTATATGCGTGTTTGGATAAATTATTTTTACAAATGGTAATATAAAACATCGATTTTGTGTTTTTACCCCATTTATTATCTTTGTTTTATATATAAACTCTAACCAAAAGATCTTTCCACTGTGTTTGTCGAAGGATTGAATTCACCTCCGTTCGATATGACTTTGCCTCTTGAAACTCAATAGAAAATTCCCAAACCATTCTCTTCTCTTCATTCGGCTTATCCATCAAATCAAAATTCAAATACCATTCGAAACAAGTTTCCGTTCTCGGTATTATCATTGAAACAAACTGAAAAATAATGTCTCTGTCAATGCAATGTTCCGAAAAATTCATTTTTGCCAACAAAAAATCTTGTATTCTTTCCGTTAAAACATCTGCGCCTGATTCTTTTTTTGTTTCAAGTTTTGAACGCTTTAATATAAGGGCATTTCTTTTATTCTCTAAATCCGATTTAAATTCCAAATACTCTTCTTTGGGTAATTCGTCGTCTAAACGCATTTGCATTAACCGTTTTAATTTTTCATCGATTTTTTCTATTTCTTTTTCCAATTTGTTCTTTTCACTCTCGATTTCAATTTTATTTTCTCGTAAATTAACTCGATAAAGCGATGAAATTTCGCTTAAAATGTCTTTTTTGTTACCTCATAAACCCGAAAAAATATGGCGAGCCATCAATTCGAATTTCCAATCGCATATTTCTCGCAAGTCACATGCCCCGACAGATTCAACTCCGACACTATCTCTTACATCCTTTGAACCGTTGTTCAATTGATTATAGCATTTATAACCGTAAATAATTTCTCCGCTTTTATTTTTATGCCATTTATTCCTACGCATCCTATAACCACAACGGCATTTTAATTTTTTACTCCATATATCTTTACTCGAATACACACCGTTTTCTTTTCTAACTTCACCATTTTGAGTAAAATATGCACAATGTCTCTTTTTTTGCTCTCTTATTTCTCGGCACCTATCCCACTGCTCTTCACTGATTATGGGTTCATAATTACCTTTCACGTAAAGATATGTACTCTCGTCTCGATTTTTAATTATTTTTTGATCCAAAAAGTTATTCCTTCGAGATTTTAAATAACCTTGATATCCTTTATATGTCGCATTGTGTAATATGCGGGATATTTTAGTGTTTTCCCATCGCACCAATCCATAACTGTCCTTACGTTTCCGCCTAATCATTTCATCACGAATTTGCGTCATTCCCTTTCCTGCCGAATATAAATCGTATATCATTCTTACTGTTTCCGCCTGTTCGGGATTTATTACATATGTGCCAGTATTTTTATCTCTATCATATCCGAGAATATTACCGTTCCCATACAAAACGCCTTTATCACGACTTATTTTTTGCCCCGCGCGCACACGTTCGGACGTTTTACGGCTTTCTTCTTGTGCAAGCGTTGCCATAATCGTAAGCCGAAGCTCGCCGTCGTTATCCATTGTCCAAATATTATCAACGACAAAATACACCTCGACACCGTAATTTTTGAGTTCTCTCGTTACCACAAGAGTGTCTACGGTATTTCTCGCAAAACGACATACTTCACGCGTAACAATCAAATCGAATTTCTTTTGTTTTGCGTCTTGAATCATTTGCAAAAAAGCAGGCCTTTTTTTCGCTTGAGTTCCGGTAATGCCTTCGTCGATATACTTCTTCAAAACAATCCAATTTTCATGCCGATTAGCTTCATCGTCATACCACTGCATCTGATTTTCAAGCGCCGAGAGCTGTGCTTCATGCTCTGTTGAAACGCGACCGTAAAATACGACTTTCCGTTTCCTAAATCTATCGAAATTTACATTCGACGGCATTACAACGCTATTCTCAACCATATCAATTCACCTCCGCATAAAGTTTATTTTGTAACGCTATGCTTTCTCCGTACTGAAATCTTTTTCGCTCAATTCCAATATACTTTTTTTCGTCAATTAAGCCTTTTTCGTGTGCGATTTCTAACATTTTGAAAGCAATAACCTTGTTTAATACGTCCATATTCAATTCCGCTTTATTCATTTAATTCCTCCTTATTAGAGGGGTACGATAAAGCAATCGAATATATATTTGGCATTGCCACTTTATACTTTATCGCACCCGATATTTTGTACTCGTGGAATGCCAAACGGCATTCAAATTATTTAATTTTATTTTTAATTATTTGTTTTTGTATTTCTCGACTTCCGCTTTTAATGCCTCATACCCGGCAAAGATCAACTGCACCTTCGTAATATGATTCTTTGCCAAAAACTCATTGATTTCCTCATATAAATCGCGCGGAATCATCGTCCCGAAATTACCGCTCG
>CAZOGS010000130.1:0-4582 GCA_964579375.1 uncultured Muribaculaceae bacterium | reverse complement strand
TCTGACGTTACAACTTCATCTAAAAGCTCGATAACTTCCTTATATTTTTGATTATTCAATAATTCTGCAATTTGTGTATCTGAAGACTTCATAATAACTCTATTTTCTTAAATTTTTCCCAAAATGTCAATATGTTTGAATTATACCTGATAAGAAATCATTCTTCCCCATCTGTTTTTACGATTTTATTTTTGAGGCATAATGAAATAAGCAAATTAAACAAAAAGTCGGACATAAGCCCGACTTTTATATTGTTTCATGTTTTAAATTATGCTTTTTTATCGGAATTTTTTCCTTGTGCTGTCGGACGGGGAACATCATATCCTTCGGGGAGAGGGAAATCTTCCGTGAAATCTACTTCACCGTTAGTTTCGTACCAAATTGTCTTTGCAATTTTTGCAGCATATAAATCATATTTGGGGTGCATTTTAGGATCATTTGAATTATCGATAGCTTCTTGAGTGGAAACCAAATATTCCTTAATATACTTAACTCTGTTGTCACGGTCCTCATTCAACCATTCAACAAACGGTTTGTCAGTTTTAATGATATTACATCTTGCGTGCATCAACCAGAAATTGGAAGTTGCATCATAACCGCCTAAATTCCAAGGGTGAATGTGGTCGGTATTTGTGTAAGTCGGGGATACCAATTTTTCAGCAATTACTCTTGATGTATAAGGTTTTTTCTTGCTGTCAACTCCGCCGTATTTAACATACCAAGCATCTTCGTTATTCATTGAACAAGGTAAATTTGATGCAATTTGAAGCAATTCTTCTTTCGCACCTTTTGTTTGAAGTTTCATCCCTTCTGCCAATTCGAGGAACTTGCCTCTTTGGAATGCATAATTATTTTGTCTTTCAAAAATAACCATCGATGACGTTTTAATAAGTCCGTCAATTCTTGATCTGTCCTCATAAGGCAAAACTTCAGCCATTTCCGAAATTTTGTCCAATACTTGAATTTGTTCATCTTCAAGTTTATCCAAACGGTTTTCTCTTTCTGCAACAACAACGTCACGGATTGTCATTTCAGGATTTTTCTTCATTACCTTCTCAATATGAGTTAAAATTTTTCTTTCTTGCGGATATAAAAATTCAGAATGATTTTCAATTACATCACAATATGTCTTATCATCCGCAGCATCTAATTCTGATTTAATTCCTGCAAAAATAGGTTTAGTCATAACAGGTTTGCCGCAATCAGGGCAAATTACAGCTTGATTTAATGTGCTAAGTTTAAATCCGGATTGAGAATCCGCTTCAATTTTCGGCAAATCAGCAGGATTGTTCGTCGGACGGGGTGCACCAAAAGGTATATAAGATTGCCAAGGAATAAATGAAGCTTTATCACCGTAAATACTTGTTTGAACATTGTTTTGACAAGCTATTTCCTTCTTTTCAATAGGCAAAGTTTGGAAATTTTTATTCTTATTATCAACACATGATAAACATCCGAATGAAATTGAATTAACTGCCATGCTTATAACCCTTTACACACTTACACTATTTTAAAGACCGTCAAAAACTAAAGTTGCCTGTTTTGTTAAAATTTCATGAATTTTTGTAACAAAAGTTAATATTGTCTAAAATTTAATGTTCACAATAAAAACGCCATTTGTTGCAAGATAAAATTTTAAAAAAACTGCGACACAAATAGTGTTTTTTCTCTTTATTCATCCCACTAAAATACAACAAAAAAGCAAGCTCGAAAAAGCCTGCTTTTTTGTGATAAAAATAATAATTTTACTATGCTAATGCTTTAAAAGCTTCCACGATGCCTTTTGCAATTTCTACAACTGCCGAACCTGCACCAATAAGAGCTTGTCCTATAAATGCAGTGTTTGCTGCAACGTGAGAAGTTGTCATTGCTTCTGACGGTTGTTCAAAGTTTTCTGCTTCTTTAGCAACCGTATCAATACCTTGTGAAATATGTGACTTAAATTTTTCACCTGCGTTAGCAAAACCTTCTTTTAATTTTGCTTTTGCTGCATCGCCATTCAAACCTATCGTAATTGTGTTTGATAAATCAGTTGCAGCGGGTAATTCTTTCTTTGCTGTTGTCAACTCAAAGGTATCAACATTATTTTGCATCATGAAAGGATTAGTCACTTTATTTTGTTGAGTATTAATACCATAATTAACATTATAGTTAACATTTGAAATAGGTGTAATGTTCATTTTTAATCCTTTCATCTTACTTTTTATCTACTTACATTTCTTACATCAGCAGAATAACATCAACAAAATTTTTTTTGCTACCTAATTTGAAATAAATTTACAATCTTAACATTTATATTCCGATAATTTTAAAAGCGGTGTCAAGGTACAATTTACTTAAGGCTTGGTCATCACACTCAAGAAGCTCGGTTCTTCTTTTTAACAAAATTCTTCTTACATCTTCTCGTGGCATGCTGTAAATACGTTCAATCAAAATCGAAAGCGTATCCTCATCGGCATCACAAGTAAAACCGTTTTCACCGTTTTTAATCAACCCGTCAATTCCGTCATTTTTAGCGGCAATTACAATATTTGCCCTTGCGGCGGCTTCAAGATAGGAAAGACCAAACGTTTCGCCCTCACTGACAAGGATAAATAAATCAGAGTTAGTCAGCTTAACAAGGACATCTTTATGAGGAATATTTCCTGTAAAAACAGCTTTTTCTTCCATATCAAGCTCTCGTGCAAGTTTTTTGAGATTTTCCGCTTCTTCACCGTCACCGATTACATTAAAAACAAAATTACTCAAATTAGACTTTGCAAGTGCTTTTAAAATAACATCAACATTTTTTCTTTTGATTAATTTTGCAACTGTTGTTATTACAAACGGTTCATTCTTGTATTTTGCCTTATATTCAAACAATTCAACCGGTTCAATGATATCTTTTTTAATACCCGAAGCCGCAATGAAGGTTTTATTTTTTGCATAAGGTGACAACTCTTTAATTTTTTCGGAAAGCACAAAACTTCTTGCGGAAATAGCATCTGCACGCTTGTATGCTTTCTGAAGCGAAGGAGCAAAGAAATATTTATACAAAGGTTTTGTCAAAACTGTTATGTCGGAATTGTGAACAGAAGCAATGTAAGGAATTCCGGCACATTTTCCGATTAATTTCATTGCAAATAAGGCACCCGATGGCATGTGGCTTATGATGACATTATAATTACCTATCGCAAAATCTTTCGGAAGTTTTTTCTTAACATCAAAAAGGAACGGAGTAAAGTAATTTACGTTCATAATTTTTATATTATCTTCATAATATATTCCGTCTTTTAGTATTTTTTTGTTTCTGATTTTAGCGTTTAACAAGAAATTAGGTCTTATTACATCAACAACATGCCCGTCTTCTTGCCAATTTTTTGCAAAATCTTTAATAACAAGCGGCTCACCGCTATTTTCAACAGGATATAAATCAGTAATTACCAAAATTCTCATAACATTCCATGCCTTATTTTACTTTATTCTATTATAGTATAATTATTTTATGAAAGAACTTAATATTAAAAATTATGCACATATCGGAGATGCTTTTTGGGAGCTTTATGTTCGTGAACACACTGTTTTTATGACAGAAAATCTCAAAAAACTGCACGAAATAACAGTTTCATTTGTAAATGCAACTTTTCAAACCGAAGTTTTAGAGAAAATCAAACCGATATTAACGGATGAAGAGCTTGATTTACTCAGACGGGGCGGAAATATCAAAACATCGACAGCGAGAAGAATTAACAGAAATTTGCATAGAACGGCAACGGAATTTGAAGTTTTAATTGGCTATTGTTACTTACACGACAAAGCAAGACTTGAGGCACTGTTAGGAGTTATCGAAAAATATATTACAAATGATTAGTTATTTTTCGTTACAATTATTTTACTTTTTAATATGTCTGTGATATTATTTCAATGTCCAAAAGGAAACGGCTTGCCGTTTCTTTTTTTATTCTTAACGGATTTTTGCAATAAGAGTAAGGATGTTCAACAGAAACAGGATTTTGCAATGAAAAATCATAAAAAATCTCAAGAAGAAAAACCGCAATATGAACACTTCAACAAAAAGGAAATTGTTGAAAAATTAGTTCCTCTCGTTGAAAATACGGCAATGAGATTTGGCGTAATTCCTGTTGAAATTGATTTTTCGAAAGAAAATCATCGTTGGTTTTTGAGAATTTATATATACTCAAAAGAAAGAAACATCACGCTTGACGATTGCGAAAATTTATCAAGAAGTTTGAGTGATTTTTTGGACGAGCTTATTCCGTTCAAGTTTAATCTTGAAATAAGTTCTCCCGGAGTTGAAAGAAAGCTCAAATCGGACAAAGAGTACTTAATTTTTGTCGGCAAAGACATACAAATCAAACTGAAAAACGGAATTGATGACACATACGAAAAGCAGTTTGTTTGTAAGATAGTTGACTATGATGAAGTAAGAGGTGTAACGGTATATTTGTACGGATCGAAGAAAGAAGTACAAATCCCGACAACAAACATTGTGAGTGCGAGATTATACTCGCCGGATTTATAGGAGAAACAAAATGATTAAAATCGGTTCAACATTCTTTGAAGTTTGTGAAGAACTCGAACA
>CAZOGS010000129.1:0-4624 GCA_964579375.1 uncultured Muribaculaceae bacterium | reverse complement strand
ATATGTTACAAAATGTTAACTTGTTTTTTTTGTGTCTAAACTTAATAACGATAAGCTTTTTAATAGTACAGATGAGAATGTCTGTATTAAAGTTTTCAAATATTGTACCGATAACACTATTGTTAATACACGAAGGATATAGGAAAATAGCATGAGTTTACAAATCAATCAGTCGGGGATAAATGCCCTTAATTTGCAATCACAAAAAAAAGTTGAATCTTCAAAACAAGAAAAAGAGAGTAATCCTCAAATAAAAGAACATTGTTCCTCTAAGGCTGGAAAAGCGTTAAGAGGGATGGCTTTAGGCTTGATAATGGCTGCCGGAGTCGCTTCTGTCGGAAAAGCTGTGCCTGTAAATGCATCAGGTGTGCAATCATCGAATAACGAAACAGCTGTTACTCAAGAAGCTGAAGCTAATGTTGCAAAAACGGATGTAGAAATGGCTGTCGATAAAGCTTTGAATGCGGAGTCGAAATCTTCTGTATTAAGGGTCAGTGTTGATCAAAAAGTTCCTTGTGAGGGCGAAATGACCGGCGGGGACAGAAATTATGAAAAAGCTCAAATTTCCAAAGACGGAGTGTTAACTTTTTATGATGAATCTGCAGAAACAAGTTTTCATAGAGAAATGAAGTACGTCGGTGACGGAAAATATGAACGTGTTACAAGATTAAAAACAGAGTACAATTATGACGAAATGAATTCTTTCAATCTTGGCTCATCTGTTGAAAATAAAGGATTAGAACTGCAAGTCGGTCAAAAATACGAAGAAACAACCGAAAAGAACGGTGATTATGTCATGTTGGCAGAAGACGGTAAAACATTAAATGTTTACGATAATGACGGAAAATGTATCGGTTCTTGCTCTTATGAAACGGTTGATGGGTATAATGACAGAATAGATACTGTAGCAATGGGTGCGGCTGTTGGATTAGGTATTGCCGGAGCGGCAGTCGGTGTTACAGTGGCGGGAATTTCGGTCGCTGAAAAAGTCTTGAGCAAGCATAAAGAAGAATAAAAAACAATAAAATTTAAAAAGACAGCTTTTGAATAAAGAGCTGTCTTTTTTTTGAAAATTTATTTTTTCTTTGACTTTTTAGGACGTTTTTTATCAAAATTCACGTCGAGTCTTTGTTTTGCGTTATCGATTGAAATTTTTGCAAGCGGTTTTCTTGTTGCTCTGTCGTAAAAAACGAGCCAATGAGGGCGTTTAGGGTCATCTACCGCAAAATACATTTTTCCTTTTACGCAAGTTCCCGATTTTATTTTTGAAAAAGGCATTGCATCATCATAAAAAAGTGCAGGATAAAATTTTCTGTTCATATCGTTAATAACAGCAATATCAAAAGCCGTAAAGTTGTTATCCGAGGCATTTTTGATATCAAGAGTAAGTTCAAAAGTGTTTCGCATTCCGAACGGGTCTTTAACAAGCCACAAATCAGTTATGTTAACATCTAAGCCGTCATATTGCATTTCATTTTGTTTAAAAGCATCTTTTTTGAGCACAGGAAGCTCAAGGTCGGACATCATTGTAACTCTGATTTCGTCACCTCTTGAAATCAAAACCCCTTTACCCTTACGAACAATACTCATGACAAGACCCATTGCGGCTCCTGCTGCTAATCCGCCGATAATTGTATAGCCTTGGCTTGCAACAGCACCTTCTACTCCAAATATGTTCAGGGCTGTAACTCCTCCGACAACGCTTCCCGTTACGGTATATGCGGAATTTATCCCAACTGTTCGTGCTACCGATTTGGAAGCGGAATTTTTTGTTGTCATTGTTGCATCAATGGGTATTTCCCGACCGTCAGGAGTAATTAAAGAATCAAATTTGACCTCTATCCATCCGTCACGACCGCCTCTTTTGGGGTCAGTGATATTTCTTACCGTGCCGTGAGCAAGTGTTCCTATAGGCAGTAATATTCCGCCGTTTCCTTCAACATCTGCCGAAACTTCCGCAAAAAATTCATCGCCTTCAAATGTCGTTCCGCCTTGTAAAACTTGAGAAACAACCATTTTGACAATTTCTTTTTGCTCTATTTTATCAACTTGCCCCGTAAAAATTTGTTCTTGTTCCGGTTTTTTTACATCCGTAAATTCGGCATGACCTCGCCATACAGCAGAGTACACGGGTAACGAACACTGTTGTAACATAGAAAAAATTAACAAAAAACTGATAATCTTTTTCACGTTATTCCTTTGTTATTTTTGTTTGGATTTTTTCTCCGATTTGCGTTTGTTATAATCTTCCAAAAATCCTGTATCAAATTTTCCTTTCGTAAAAACTTCATCTTCAATCAAATCTTGATAGAACGGCAATGTCGTTTTTACACCTGTGATAACATATTCTTTTAAGGCTCTGTACATTCTTCGCCTTGCTTCTTCACGAGTAGGTGCCCAACACATAAGTTTGCTTATCATTGAGTCATAATATGGCGGAATTTTGTACCCTGAATAGACGTGAGAATCAACTCTTACGCCAAATCCGCCGGGAGCGATATAACCTGTAATCGTTCCTGCTGCCGGCAAGAAATTTCGCTCGGAATCTTCCGCATTAATTCTGCATTCTATTGCGTGCCCTTTTATTACAATATCTCTTTGTGTGATTGAAAGCGGCAATCCTGCGGCAATTCTGATTTGTTCCCGTACAATATCAACATTCGTAATCATTTCAGAAATACCGTGCTCAACTTGCAAACGAGTATTCATTTCCATAAAATAAAAATCATTGTTTTTATCAAGTAAAAATTCTACGGTGCCGACGCCCTCGTATTTAACGGCTTTCGCCACTCTGACGGCTGTCTTTCCTAATTTTTCACGGACTTTTTCATTAACCGCCGGTGAAGGAGCTTCTTCTATTAATTTCTGATGCCGTCTTTGTATTGAACAGTCACGTTCTCCGAGGTAAACGACATTTCCGAATTTATCCGCAAGAATTTGAACCTCAATATGTCTTGGGTTAACAAGGTATTTTTCGATATAAACAGCAGGGTTCCCGAAAAATCTTTGAGCTTCCGTTTTACAAAAAACAATGTTTTCTTCTAAATCTTCTTCCTTTTCGACAATACGCATGCCCTTTCCGCCACCGCCTGCCGTTGCTTTAACGATAACAGGATAACCGATTTTACGACACATTTTTTTTGCCGATTTGATGTCTGTAATAATATCAGTTCCGGGGGTAATCGGAATATCTTTGCTTCTCATTGTGTCACGAGCTTGTGCTTTATCGCCCATTTTTCGGATGGATTCCGCTGTCGGTCCGATAAAAGCTAAGCCGTGTTGAGTACAAATGTCGGCAAAGTCCGCTCTCTCCGACATAAAACCGTATCCCGGGTGAATTGCATCTGCACCCGATATTAGGGCTGTTGAAATAATTGCTGGTATGTTCAAATAACTTTTTGCACTTTCCGCAGGTCCGATACAGTAAGCTTCCGTTGCTAAGCTTACGTGCAAAGAATCGGCATCCGCATCGGAATATACCGCAACTGTCGGAATCCCTATTTCTCTGCAAGCTCTGATTACTCTTAAAGCTACTTCCCCTCTGTTTGCTATTAAAACTTTTTTGAACATATTTTTTCCTCAATAACATTTTGCACTATTTTCGGAAAAAATCCCAAAATAGTGCAATTTGTTACAATTATATTTATTCTACATACATTAATACTTGTCCGTATTCAACGGGTTTGCCGTTTTCTACGCAAATTTTAACAATTTTACCCGCAACATCTGATTCGATTTTGTTCATCAATTTCATTGCTTCTACAATACAAACAACTTGTCCTTTTGTAATTGTATCGCCGACATTTACGAACGGTGGATCTTCTGAAGAAGGTGCTGCGTAGAATGTTCCGACCATAGGAGAAACAATTGGTGTTCCCTTTGGCGTTTCGGGTACTTGCTCTTCAACCGCCGTTGGTGCTTGCGGTTGAATTTGTTGTATCGGTTGCTGAATTGGTTGCACACATTGTGACAACGGCATTACTTCCGTAAGAACGTGAGATGATTCTTTGTCCCTTTTGATGACAATTGACTCTTCTCCGCTTCCGAGAGAAATTTCCGTCAAATCATTATCCGATAAAATTTTCGCAAGTTTCTTAATATAATCTGTTTCAAAATTCATAATTTTAACCTATACTCTGTCGAGATATTCGTTAGTTCTCGTATCAACTCTGATAACATCTCCGTTCATTACAAAGAAAGGAACTTGTACAACCGCACCTGTTTCGAGTGTTGCAGGTTTCGTGCTGCCTTGTGAAGTGTTTCCTCTTTCTGCCGGAGGTGTATCTGTAACGGTCAATTCAACGTGATTAGGAACATCAATTCCGATAATTCTTGAATCATGCATCAATACCATTACGTTCATATTTTCTTTAAGGTATTTGACCCCGTCACCGATTTGTGCCGCAGTGATGTTCATTTGTTCATAAGATTCCAAATCCATCATTACAAAGTCATTACCTTCTTTGTAAAGGTATTGCATTTCCTTTTTATCAAGTTGTGCTTTTGCAACTTTTTCACCGGCTCTGAATGTTCTTTCAATTACGTTTCCGGTTTCAGCGTTTTTAAGTTTTGTTCTTACAAATGCTGCACCTTTTCCCGGTTTTACGTGCAAAAATTCAACAAC
>CAZOGS010000128.1:0-4748 GCA_964579375.1 uncultured Muribaculaceae bacterium | reverse complement strand
CAAATTTTGTACACCGCAATCGTTTCCATGCAAAATTATTTTTATTCAAACTTTATTCTACCATCTCGTTTAATATCAAGAGGCGAACATTTATTTTTCGTAAGATAATTAATTATAATTTGATCTTTATCGTAGTCATATTTTTTCAATAATTTTGCATTTTTCAGTGATAAAAACGCATCTCCGCCGCCCCAAAGGTAATCATCGTAAGCGACAACAAATGTTTTTTCGTCCGAAGGATTATCAACATTTAATTCAATTAACTTTCCGTCTTTTTGAACGGCAGCCTGCGTAACTTTTCCGTCCTTTGAAAGGGTATACGTCATGCCCGATACTTGCAAGATAGAAGGTTTTAAGTCCGGAGCAATAACAGAAGAACCGCCGTGATTTAAAGCTTCAATCAAACGTTTTTCGGAAAGTTCGACAACGCACATTTTATTTTTAAACGGGAAAATTCCGCCGATATCTCTTGCTGTAAAATTACCCAAATCCAAAGAACCACGGAAGTTAGCAGAATTTATTAAAACGATATCAGTTTTAATTTCCGTATCGATTTCTTTTTTAACAATATCCATAAAAACTTCACAATAAGGATTTTCCTCAACGTTCATTCTATCCGTAAGAGGCTCAACGGAAGCGATTTGTCCCAAAACGGGAGATTGTCCCAAAATAACATCCGTCGTTGTCGTCATTAGCAAACTTTTATTAAAGTCACTTGTTTTAAAGACATTGTTTTGAGCTTTAATAACGACTCCGTTTTTATCATATTCAACATTTAAAATACCGAAATTCTTACCGTCACGACCTGCCTGCGTAATAATGACAGGTTCTCCGACGGGGGAATACTGAAGATTTTGACCTTCAACAATATCCAAAACCAAATCATGAGAGTGACCGCCCAATATTACATCAACACCCGTAACGTGTTTTGCAATTTCTTTTTCTTCCTCATAACCGGAGTGAGAAAGCATTATAATTCTGTTTATACCTTGATTTCGGAGCTTATCAACTTCCGCTTGAAGCTCTTTGTATGCCTTTTCTCCTCCTGAAATTGTAATACCTTCAAACAAAGAAGGATCTTTCATTCTTTCAATCAAAGTTGGAGATTGAGCACCGACAATTCCGTATTTTTCCCCTGATTTTCCCGTCATAATAACAGATTTAAGAACTTTGTTTTTAATGGGATTATTAGCCGGACAGGTAGCATTAGCACCGACTTTGACTGCCTTTATAATCGGAAGATATTCCGCAAGTTTTGTCGCTCCCATATCAAATTCATGGTTTCCCAAAACGGTTGCCTCTATTTCATTTAAGTTCAAAAAAACGGTTGATGAAATATTTGAGTCTTTATTACTTCCGATATAAATATCACCTGAAGAAAATTTAAACGAATCAATGTTTTTGTTTTTTGAAACTTCCGCATCAAATTGCATGGATGCGTTGGTTATCTTAAGCATAGTCGGTAATTGACCGTGAACATCATTTACATAAAAAATTGATTGAAATTGACCGCTTGAAAAATTAAAACAATTTTCGGCACCGACAGCGGGGTGGACATTTAACATCCCTGCACCTAACGCCAAACAACACAACAATTTATTTACAAGTTTCATGATTTATCCTCAATTTAAATCTTTTTCTTTAGTTTATCAATTTTTTTAAAGAGTTTCAAGCAACAATTTTGCATAATCCATATCAATTTGATTTGTAATTTTAATGTTTGAATACTCTCCATCAACGAAATAAACCTCTCCGCCCGAAGCCTCAACAAGAGAAGCATCGTCCGTCATACTGCACTCCAAATGGCTTGAATGAGCATCAAAAACCAAACGATAATCAAAAATTTGCGGAGTTTGAACATTAATCAAATTTATTCTTTGAGGTGTGCCCGTAATCTTTTTATGGACATCAACCGTCTTAATCGTATCTGTCGTATGTACGGCAACTATTGCGGCACCTGTTTCATAAGCTTTTTCAAGACACTTCTCAACCGTTTCTTTTTTTATCAAAGGTCTTGCTCCGTCATGAATTATCACATAATCACACCAATCCGCAACCTTTAACCCACGGAATACCGACTGTTGTCTTGTCAATCCGCCTTGTATAACTTTTACGTTTGTATAATCTTTAAAAATTTCTTGTATTTCCGCAATGAAACTGTTATGAGCGGGGATTATTACCTCAAATCCCATTTCAGTAAACAAATCAACAGAATATTTAATCACGGGTTTTCCGTTTAAATCTTCCAAAAGTTTGTTTCCTGCACCGAATCTTCTTGACGTACCGCCTGCGGTAACCACAACTTTAACTAAAGGCATCTATCCCCCAAAATGATTGTATGTTTTTTCGTTAAAAAGCTTTTCATCAATGACAAAAGAATTACCGTTGTCATTAATTGTAACTTTCGGTTCTCCGTCCGTATTTTCCACGACCGAGCCAACGTACTTAAACCCTTTTGAACTCAATGTTGCAAACAAGAAATACGGTACGAAAAGTAACAGTTCAAAGTCTTCTCCGCCCCAAAGAACCCAATCTTTTAAATCAACGCCTTTTTCTTCCGCAAGTTTTTTCACTTCGGAAGAAACCGGAATATCTTCAAAATTCACGTTTATCGAAACATTTGAGCTTTTTGAAACCTTATACAATGCATCAGCCAACCCGTCTGATGTATCCATAATTGCTAAATCATTTTCGATATACTTACCCGCTTCATGAGCTTCTTCAAGTCTTGCAACGGGAGTCAAATGAGAATTTAAAATTTCATCGGAAACATTCCATCCGTTTTGCAAAGCCGCAAGTCCTGCAGCACTTGAACCGTAATTGCCGGTTGTTATTATAAAATCACCGACATGTGCATAACTTCTTGAAATATTTACATCATGCCGACGTCTGCCGATTGCTGCAACAGAGATATAAACTTTATCCGCAGAGGTAATATCCCCGCCTGTTACAACAGCATGATATTTTTGACAAGCAACGTCGACACCACGATAAAACTCTTTTACAAAATCCGCAGAAATACTGTCAGGGACAGACAATCCGATTGAAATATAAGCAGGATTACATAACGTTGTTGCAAGGTCGCTGATATTAACGGCTACAGCCTTTTGTCCCAATTGAAACGGTGTTGTCGTTTTTAACTCAAAATGAACATCCTCAACGAGGGAATCTTGTGTAACGAACAAACCTATTTCTTTCAAATCCGCACAATCATTACCTATATAACTGCTATCGGATAACGTTTCCTTAATAACATTTAAAAATTCATTTTCTTTCATACTCTGATATTATCATAAATTACAAAAATGATAAATAAATGTAAAAAAATACACAAAAATAGAAATTTTATATGATAAAATTTTTCTGTTTTGTTACAATAAAGACAGCTGAAACTAACAAATAACTTAAAATTGCGGAAAAAACATGTTTAAAATTGATTCTACTAACGTAAGACAAGAAGTAGTCGGTTCCGAACACGGTATTGACTTAGATTTTGCCATTTCAAATTATTCCCGAAAAATAGAAAATATTTTGAAAGAAATCAAATACAAAAGAGATAACCATTATCCCAATTATTTATGGCTTGATTGCGGTAAAGATAAAGACGTCCTTTCAGAGATTGCCGAATATGCGGAAATGGTCAAGGGCAAGTTTGATGACATTTTGATTATCGGTAACGGCACAACGGTATTTGGGGTGGAAACGTGTCTTAAAGCGTTGTTAAAACCTTTTTGGAACGCAAGAACGAAAGAAGAAAGAAACAATGTACCCCGTATTCACTTTTTAAAATACATTGACCCCGATGCAATTAATGAAATTTCGATAATAAAAGACATGCAAAGATGTCTTGTTGTAGTAACATCGAAAGATTGTGCAAATCCCGAGGTTATGTCAATTTTTATGATTGCAAAAAGACGTCTTGAATACGAAGTCGGCGAAAATCACAGAATGCATATCTTGGTAACAACCGTAAAAGGCTCAGGACTTGAGCAAATTGCATATCAAGAAGGATACAAATGTTTTTCAATCCCTGAAAATTCAGGATTTAACTTATTCTCCTCCGTTATATTACTCCCGTTGGCTTTAGCGGGAATTTCGACGGAAGAATATTTGAGCGGCGTAAATGAAGCTATCGAGCACACATTAAACAATCGTTTAGAAGAAAACACAACTGCCCAATTTGCACTTATTCATCACCTGTTAAAAATGCAAAAGAACAAATATATCTCGGCAATAATGCCTTATTCAACAAGATTAAGATTGTTCCCGAAATGGTTTTCCTACCTTGTTGAAGAAAGATTAACAAGAGATGTTACGAATGATAATATTTATGCACCTCACGGTATGATTTGCCACTCTGCACAAGGCACGGGAGATCAAAGCTCATTAATCCAAATGTTGGCGGAAGGTCCGAATGATAAGCAAATAACATTAATTAAAATTGATAAATTTAAATCGGATAATGCAATTCCCGACTTTTTCCAATACACAAGTATCGGTTATTTAGGGGGAAAAACTCTCACCGACTTAATTAATGCGGAATCAGAAGCTTTAAAAATGGTGCTGATTGACAAGCAAAGACCGAACGTTACATTAACAATTCCGGAAATAAACACGTTTGAAATCGGTTCTTTTATGACAAATATCGTTTTAGGTGTATTAATTAAGTCGTATTTATACAACATTGACCCGTTTGTAACACCTCAACTTGAACAAATGCACGACTATACGTGTGCTCAATTGGGAAG
>CAZOGS010000127.1:0-4819 GCA_964579375.1 uncultured Muribaculaceae bacterium | reverse complement strand
AAAAAATCAAACAATTTATCATTTTACTGTAAATTAAGTTTTTGGGCTATTAAAGGGGTTAACAAATCCCAAGCTCTTTCATTCGGATGCATATCTGTATCAGATATTTGATATTTTTTAGTTAAGATGTTTTCATTTGTAAGTTCGGAAACATAAATAACTTCGATGCCTTTGTTATTGAGTTCATCGAGCATTTGTTTTTCAATTTCGTTGCAACAATAAACTAAAATGTAGTATTTTGTATTTTTCCAATATTTTTCAGTTTCTTTTTTTGCGGAAATAAAATGAGCAGATAAGAATTTACACAAATTATCAAATTTATCGTCATTTCTCCAAATATTTTCCGCAACAAAGTATCTTATTTTCCTTGCTAAATAGCCATAAAACGGTCCTCCTGCACTAAAGGGTGATTGAGTTAATTTATCATTTGAATAATTGAAGAAAATTTGATTTTCAAAAGTCCAAACTTCTCTAAGAGTGCGGTAAAGATGACCGTCCATAAAGAGGTATATAACTGCTTCGGGTTCTTCTTTTACGGTATTATAAAAATCAGCTCGCCTTACCTGATAAAGCATATTCTGTGGTCCCCAACCGCTGTAAGCACGATTATAGACTTTTCGGGAAAGATATTTTGATAATTTATATGAAAATATTTGTTCTTCGTTTAAATTTGCTCCGTATGCGTATGAACAACCAAAAATCACAACAGGTTTTTTTGATGAAAATTGAGATCCTGCTGTTTTTCTGAAAGTTAAGTTATTATAATTTTTATCAAAACTTTTATACTTTAACAAATAATTGCTTTTAATATTATCCAATGCAAATTGCGAAAATTGCCTGCCGCTACCACAGTACGGGTAAGCTCTTTTAAGTTCGCATAAAAAACATGAAAACTCTGCTATTTGATAGAAAACAGCCAATATTAAGATGTTAATCAATAAAATTTTCAAAGTTTTAAGCAAATTATTAGCCTTTATGATTTAATATCGGTTGAATTGCTAATCGTAAATCTTTTTCTTCAATAATTATATTTGCCGCTTTTTTCAAGACTTCTTTTCCGCAAAATGAAACACGGGTTGCCGCATGTTTGAACATACTTAAGTCATTTGCACCGTCACCGACTGCAACTGTATCTTTTTCCGTAATTCCGAGTAAATTTTGCAATGTTACAAGCATTTCACCTTTACTTGAAGAAAACATCATTTCTCCGCCGACGTGACCGGTCATTTTGCCGTCTTTAAAGTGCAAAATATTTGCAAAATCCGCATCAAGTCCTAAAATTTTTCTTGCGGGTGTTGTTGCCGTTTTAAATCCGCCGGAAAAACAAGCCGTCTTATATCCGGCTTTTTTTAACTCTGAAATGATTTCCTTTGCTCCGTTCATCAACGGTAATTCACGACAAATTTTTTCCACTTTCGCCTGTTCGAGTCCTTTTAACAAAGCAACTCGTTCAATTAAGCTTTCAAAAAAATCTATCTCGCCGTCCATCGCTCTTTTTGTGATAGATGCGATTTTCTCTTGTAAATTAAACTCTTTTGCGAGAAATTCTAATGTTTCCCCGTCCATTAGAGTTGAATCAAAATCAAATACGGCAAGCTTCATTATTAAATTCTTTCTTTTCTCTTGTTTTGTTTTCTCAATTTAATTTGTCGGATTTTAGTTTTAATATCCGCAGACATCTGTTGTTGTATAAATTCAACTTCCCTTTTTATTTTAATAATAGCAACCGTTGGATTTTCGCTCGTTTCTTTGATGTGGAGCAAATTTTCTTTTAGTTTTTGAATATTATCTTCCGCTTTTTCAATAATACTAAAAACTTCACTTATTTCACTTTGCGTAAAATTGTGCACGGAAAGATTTTTAGTTAACGTTGCCATCAACTTTTCTTTCATTTGATTTCTTGTTTGTTGTGTTTCTGCATCAACTTGCGGTGTTGAATTTGATTTACCGAAAAAATTAAATAAGCCCATAATTTGCCCTCTTGTATAAGCATATCATCCAAAAAATATTTTGTCATTATAATTTTCCTTAATATTGCTTTACAATTAATCAAAAAATATAAAAAAAAAGTGAAAATGCCGAAATTACAAGCATAATAGTAAAAAAAAATTTGTTTCGATAATTAAAAAATTTAAATATTTTTTACAAAAACTCACGGAAGTGGTCAAAGCAGTATGTTTGTGTTATGTTGTTTTTGTCGTGTAAAATACGGCATGAAAAATGACAAACAGATTATATAAAGGAAAAACAAATGGCATTACCTAACGTAGCATATTTTTCAATGGAAATGGCAATTGACCAATCATTAGCTATTTACTCAGGTGGTTTGGGATTTTTGGCAGGTTCGCACATGCAATCAGCCGGCTATCTTCAAATGCCGATGGTAGGTGTTTCAATTCTTTGGTCTTACGGCTATTACGATCAACGTATCGGTGAAAACGGAAATGTAGAAGTTGCTTACATCCGTAAGTACTATGATTTCCTTACTCAAGTGTCAGCTACAGTTGATGTTGATATTTTTGGTGAAAAAGTTAAAATTAAAGCTTTTAAAGTAGATCCCGAACTTTTCGGAACATGTCCGATATACCTTTTAACAACTGATGTTCCCGAAAACTCGGAATGGGCAAGAAGAATTACTCATAAACTTTATGATTCAGATGAAAAAATCAGAATTGCACAAGAAACAGTTCTCGGTATCGGCGGTATCAGACTTCTTCAAGCAATCGGTGAAAAATTTGATTGCATCCACATGAACGAAGGTCACGCACTTCCTGCCGCATTTGAACTTTTAAGACAATACAAGGGTAATCTTGATAAAGTAAGACGCAGAACAGTATTTACAACTCACACTCCTGTTACGGCAGGAAACGAAGTTCACTGGGTTGATACATTGCTTCAAGGCGGTTTCTTCGCAGGTGCTTCAAGAGAAAAAGCTGTTGAATTGGGCGGTGAACAATTCTCTCTTACAGTTGCAGCACTTCGCATGAGCCGTTTGGCAAACGCTGTATCACAGCTCCACGGTCTTGTTGCTAACAAGATGTGGGAATGGGTTGAAAACAGATGCCCCATCAGAGCTATTACAAACGCTGTTAATGTCCACTATTGGCAAGATAAGAGATTTACTGATGCAAAAGATCTTCAAGATTATCTCGATGCAAAAGTTGAATTGAAGAGAAGAATATTTAAGTACGTTGCTAACAAAACCGGTAAAAGACTTGATCCGAATGTTTTAACTATCACTTGGGCAAGACGTTTCGCTGATTACAAACGTCCTTGGTTGCTCTTCAGAGATATGGACAGAATTAAAAAACTTCTTGACGAAAACAAAGTTCAACTTATTTTCGCAGGTAAATTCCACCCTGCTGACGTTATGGGAAGAGAAAACTTTGACCAAATCTTGAAGTACTCAAGAGAATTGAAGAACGTTGTTATTCTCCCGGGTTATGAACTTGATTTGAGTGCTAAACTTAAAAAATGTTCTGATGTATGGCTTAACACTCCTATCAGACCTTTGGAAGCTTCAGGTACTTCAGGCATGTCAGCAAACATGAACGGTGCTTTGCACTTATCAATCTTTGACGGATGGGCTGTTGAAGGTACATTCCCCGGAATTAACGGTTATACTGTTGAATACCCCGGATTTAAAGATGAAAATCTTCCGCTCGAAGAACGTCACCAAAAAGATTATGAATGCATAATGAATATCATTGAAAAGCAAATCATTCCTACTTACTATGATAAGAAACTTCAATGGGCAAGACTTATGCGTCAAGCTGTCAGAACTTCTGAAGCTTACTTCAACTCTGACCGTATGGTTATTGAATACTATAACAGACTTTATAAGCCGATTGCTCACGAAGCAAGTGAAGGCGGTTTGGATAGCGATTTTGAAATTACCGAAAATCCTAATTACGATGATTGGACTTTTGCTAATATCAAATAGTTTGTGTATTCAAAATAAAAAAGGGACTTCAAAAGAAGCCCCTTTTTTTGTATAATTAGAATATGAACAAAAAAGATTTAAGAAAAATACAAAAAGAAAAACGCTCTAAGCTTAATATTGATTATCTAAGTGACTTAATAATTGATAATTTATTTGCACTTTCTGAATTTGAAAATGCTAATAATATTTTTTCTTATATTTCTTTCGGCGAAGAAGTGAGAACAAACAGAATTTTAAATTTGAACAATAAAAAAATTTTTGTTCCCAAAATATGCGATAAAAATATGATTATGGTCGAATATGACCACAAAAATTTAATAAAGAACAAATACGGCATATTAGAACCTTTTTCAAATGTAGAAAAAATTCCTCAAAAAAAAGACATAATTATTGTCCCCGCTCTTGCTTGTGATTTTTCTTTTAACAGACTCGGTTATGGGGGCGGTTATTATGACAGATTTTTAAAAAACACAAATAGTGTCAAGATTGTTTTATTGCCTCAAAATCTTATGATTAAAGAAATTCCTGTCGAAGAACATGACATAAATGTTGATATAATAGTTACTGAATCTTTAGTATATAGAAAAGATTTGTAATAAACACTATCAGTGTTTATTATTTTGCAATTGTTTTTTGCTTTTTTGAGATAACACTATATGTGTTATGTATAGATTTGTGAATTTTTTTACGGAATGTTTCAATAGTTATAAAATCTTTGCCACGTGGGATTTTTGAGGTAAAATTATAATATACAAAAGGGGGGTATTTATGGAATTTTTCAGAAAGAATAGAAAAGTTATAATTATAATTATCACGTTATGTTTTGTTGTAACACCGTTGATTTTAGCGGCTGTATCTGCATTTCAAGGATAATTT